>CALVGY010000001.1 GCA_944327215.1 Candidatus Gastranaerophilales bacterium
TTTTAATATTTCACAAGCTTTTTTTTTTTTTTTACCCTTACGATAAGGTCTGTCTGAAACAAGAGCGTGGAATGTATCTGCAACCGCAACAATACGAGCTGCAAGAGGGATATTTTCACCTTTCAGATGTTCAGGATAACCGCTACCATCTACGTGTTCATGGTGATATTTTACAATAGGAATTAAGTCACGTAATGCATCATTTGGTGCAAGAACTTTTTCAGCACCAATTACAGGGTGTTGTTTCATAATTTCCCATTCTTCACCTTCAAGTTTGCCAGGTTTTTTCAAAACGTTTTCCGGAATTCCGATTTTTCCTACATCATGAAGCAATGCACCAAGTTTAATTCGTTCAACTTCATCTTCAGGCAAATTAATAGCACGTGCAAGAGCTTCGGAATATCTTGAAACAGAAGTTGAATGACCCTTTGTATACGGGTCTTTTGCATCAATTGCACCGGCAAGAGAATTTGCAAGTTCCATAAGGTGATTATGAGATACAATTTGTTCGTTATTGAATTTGTGTAAAAGTTCTTCGCCAAAATCAATACCCAATTGAGAATGACGTTTTGCAACAACTTCGGCAAATGAATTTAAGGCCTCATCATCCCAAAAGTTGTAATCTGCAGAACTTACAATCGCAGACATTCCTTCTTTGTAACCCTTTGCCTGAGAAATATACATTGCCTGTTCTGCCAAAATCAAAAGCTTTTCTTGGTCTTTGCTGCATTCAGGATAAGTCGCAATACCAACGGCAACTTTTACAGGGCCTACATCATCTACAAAACAGCAAGATAAACAATATGTAATATATTCAGCTAAATACTTTGCATCAGCAGTACTTGTATCAGGCAAAATTATTGCAATTTCATCACCGCCGTATCTGCCAGCCTTATCTGTACTTCGAATATTTTGTTTTACTTTTTCTGCCAAAAGTTTGATAACTTCATCACCTTTATAATGCCCGAGTTCTCTGTTAATTTTAGAAATATTATTGATATCGAGCATTATTATAGAAAGATTTGATTCATTTTCTTCAGCCTTTTTCAATTCAGCAGAAAGAACTTCCTGAAATCCACGGTGAGTATAAAGACCTGTCAAAGTATCAGTATTAGCATATTTATTAGTTTGTTCCAACAGCTCTACATTCTGCATAAATAATGCACAATAATTTGCAATAAATGAAAACAAACCAATATGGTTTTCCAAAGAATCTTTCCCAACAATCATAACACCTTTACAACCACTTGTTGAATTGAGAGGAAATATATAAGCAGATGATTCTCTTAAATAAGGAATATTTAAAAATTTATTATTATCTTCTACAATTATTTTGTTTTCTTTAAAACATTGAATAATAGGATTGCTTTCGTCAGAAAGCACTAACTTGGAAGAATATGTACTGCCTAAAGAATTAAAAAGTTTTACATTAATACATTTTGATTGTTCATGCACAATCCCGAATGCAGTAAAGACACTTCTTAACTTCTCGGTAAATAATTCATGAATTGCTGCAAACATCTCATGAACCGTTGTTTTACCTTCAAGAGCATTGTTCAAATTGTATACAAAATCAACATAATCAACAACTCTATGTGAGCTTGCTGTATTTGTCATGTAACCTGCATACATTCTGTTTGATGTTTTGTTGGTGTTGAAATTATTAATGCGCGCAACAATGTTTGAAGTATTCTGTGCAATAGGATCTGTTACTGTTTTCTCTTCTTGTGTAACCGGTTTTGTTGCATCTATAAGTTCTGCATTCTTAATTTCGCGTTTTTTTAAAGAATTTATAGTTTTAGAAAGCGGGTTAGTTGCCGTTTTTGTATTTTTTGACGGCAATTTAGGCTGCTTAACCTTTTCTAACATTTTTTCTTTATTTTCGCTCAAATTCACACCTACTTAGCACACTTTTTTTATATAAAACATCTGACAAAAAAATTTTGCCTGATTCAAAATGCGAGTTTACATTCCTTAAACTATTTTATAATACTTCGCATAAAAAACAATACGCCATTTAGATGGCATATATATCGTTTATAAAAACAATATAATCATAAATCCTTTTTATAAAACACAATTTCTACTACAAATATAGTATAACTCTTAAGCCATGTTTTTTCTATACTTTTTCTTAGAATTTTACACAAATTAATATCTTTAAATCTATTTGTTAAAAATTAGACTATAAGACTTTTCATGATAAAATTAATTATATAAATTGGTTAAAGATATGGAATTCACAGAAAAAACATTAGATTCACAATTATTATATGAAGGCAGAGTCGTCAAAGTATTCAAAGACAGTGTTGAGCTTTCTACAGGACAAAAATCTTTCAGAGAAGTCGTTAAACATTCAGGCGGTGTTGTAATTTTAGCTAAAAAAGAAGATAAAATTCTGCTTGTAAAACAATTCAGATATCCATTAAAAGAAGTTTTGTATGAACTTCCGGCAGGCAAACTTGAATATGGGGAAGATCCTTTTGAAGCAGCAAAAAGAGAACTGGAAGAAGAAACAGGATATTGCGCGAATAAATGGAGTGATTTAGGTTATGTTTACACATCTCCAGGCTACAGTGATGAAAAATTATACCTTTATCAAGCTGAAGATTTGGAATTTACACATTGCCATCCGGATGAAGGTGAAATTATTGAACCGCTGGAATATAAATATGATGATGTTTTAAAGATGATTAATAATGGTGAAATCAACGACGCAAAAACTCTTTGTGCAATACTTAGAGCAAAAATATTAAAGGAAAAATAAAATCATGCCTGACAAAAAAATAAAAATGGTTGCAACAGACATAGACGGCACAATTGTAAAATGGGATACAGGATTTTCTGACGGTGTAAAAAATTGCATCAAAAACCTTTGCCAAAATGGAGTAAAAGTTGTACTTGTCACAGGTAGAATGCATTGTGCGACCCATCATATTACAAAAGAATTAGGACTTAAGACTCCTGTAGTTTCATATCAGGGCGGTTTAATAAAAGATTGTGACGGCAATACTTTATATCAGCAAAATCTGGATTCTGAACTTGCAAAACAAATCATAAAATGGGCAAGAGAAAATAATGTTCATATAAATCTGTATATCGACGACAAATTGTACGTTGAAAAAGATGATGATTGTGTTAAAAAATATACTGACGGCAAATTTGTATCATATACAGTGTGCCCATTTGATGATTTAGAAATTAAAAATGTTAATAAAATTCTTGCAATTGATTACGGTAATGCAGAAAGAGTTACAGGCTGGATAAACGAATTACAAAAAAAATTCCCGCAATTATACATAGTTAAATCAACTCCATATTTTTGTGAAATCGGAAGTGCACAAGCAAAAAAATCTTTGGGCGTTGAATTTTTAGCAAAAAAATGGGGACTTACAAAAGATGAAATTTTAACAATCGGAGATCAAAATAACGACATAGAACTCTTAAAAGCAGGCGGGGTTAAAGTTGCGATGGGCAATTGCACTCCTGAATTAAGAGCATGTGCAGATTACGTAACAGATACCGTTGAAAATGACGGTTTTGTAAAAGCGATGGAAAAATATGTAATATGAGGTCAAAATGTACAGAATAGGACTTGGTTACGATATACATAAACTTACGGAAGGCAGAAATTTAATCATTGGCGGGGTAAAAATTACGCATGAAAAAGGGCTTCTCGGTCATTCCGATGCAGATGTTTTAATCCATGCGATTATAGATGCAATGCTTGGGGCTTTAGCACTATCTGATATCGGAACCATTTTCCCTGACACTGACGAACTTTATAAAGATGCAGACAGTACTATTTTGTTGAAAGATGTTTATAAACTTATTAAAGAGAAGAAATACACAATAGAAAATCTTGACAGTAATATAATTGCTCAACAACCCAAAATGATGCCTTATATTCCGAAGATGAAAGAAATTTTGTGCCACATACTGGAAGTTGAACCTGAAAGAATTTCCATAAAAGCAAAAACAAATGAAAAAATGGATGCTGTAGGTCAAGAGCTTGCGATAGAAGCTCACGCTGTCGTGCTTTTGAAAAAGGTATAATAATTTAAATTACAATTATTTATTCATTACAGATAAAATATTATATGCATCTTTCAATTTTTCAGGAGGAAATGTTTTTAATAATTGATTAATTTCATTTCTATAATTTATATGTTCCTGTAAAAGAAATATAGGTTTTTGTGTCATTAAAATACTTGGATGAACATTTAATACATTACACAAATTAGCATAAGTTTCAGCGGTAACAAAATTGATACCTGTTTCTACCCGATTGATTGTATTCTTATCTTTTCCAATAAGTTCTGCCAATTTTTCTTGAGTTATACCATTAGCTTTTCTTATTTCTTTAACAGAAGAACCAAAAATCTTTTTTATATCATTACCATCCATATTAAATATATTATTTTATTTTTCTATCAATCGCCACTCTGTTTAGTGTAGTATGTATACGTTAAACGTATAATTTTAAATATTTGGTGTATTATTATAAATGTTAAATGTATAGCAACTATAAAGGAGTATATTATGACAAACAAAAAAATTACCAAAACACCTTACATTATTAGATTAGTAATTGATGAAAAAAGCTCAGAAACATATAGAGTAAGTAAAGATTTATTCATCATGGTTAAAAATATTATTAAACCATATCAATCTTTCAAAAACAAATCCAAAAAAGTAAAATGCATTGAAACAGGAGAAATTTTTAAAAATGCAAAAGATGCTAATGATATGTTAATCGAAAAAGGTCTTTCATCAAGCTATGATGCTTATAATAGAATTAAGGAAGTATGTAATAACAAAAGAAAATCTGCTTACGGCCTGCATTGGGAGTTTGTTGACTAAAAATAATCAATGATAATAATCAATTATTTATATTTAATTCGTGCTAAAATCAAACTATGAATATAAAAGCAAAACTTTTGAAAAAATCTGAAAAAGATTATAAAAATTTTTCAGCCTCACTAATCCCAAATATAAATAACGTTCTTGGAGTAAGACTTCCAACTTTACGAAAAATTGCCAAAGAAATCTATAAAAACAACGAATGGGAAGAATTTGTCAATCAACAAAAGTTTGAATATATGGAAGAAATTATGCTTCAGGGAATGGTTATCGGACTAATCAAAAAACAACCTGAAGAAATTTTGAAATATGTACAAAACTTTGTTCCTAAAATAGACAACTGGGCTGTATGCGACAGCTTTTGCAACAGTCTTAAATTTACAAATAAAAATAAAGAATTGGTCTGGGCATTTTTGCAACCCTATTTCAAATCCGATAAAGAATATGAAATTCGCTTTGGTTACGTAATGCTTTTATCTTACTTTATTGATGAATTTTATATTGATAAGGTTTTAAAATTAATAGACGATTTTAAAGATGAAAGATATTATTCAAAAATGTCTGTTGCCTGGGCTCTTTCAATATGTTATATTAAATTCCCTGAAAAAACGCACAAATATTTACAGATTTCGCACCTTGACCCTTGGACCTTCAATAAAAGTATTCAAAAAATATGTGAATCATTCAGGGTTGAAAAAGATATTAAAACCATGTTAAAATCTCTAAAAAGAAGATAAAAAAATGGATATAACAACAGAAAAAAAATTAGCAGCAGGACTTTCAATAACCTCAAATGCTGTCATCATTATATTAAAACTTATAGCAGGTGTAATTTCAGGCTCAATAAGTATAATTTCTGAGGCTATACACTCCCTGAGTGATTGTCTGGCATCTGTTTTAACATTTTTTGCGGTTATGAAATCATCAGAACCTGCAGATAGAGAACACCCTTTCGGACACGGCAAATATGAAGATATGTCAGGGTTTATCGAAGGCGGATTAATTATTTTTGCGGCTTTTTATATTATGTATGAAGCCGGCAAAAAATTATGTATGAATACCCCGTTTGAAGTTGATACAACACTTGGTATTGCTGTTATGTTATTTGCAGTTATCGCCAATTTTGTTGTAAGCAGTATACTTTTCAAGGTCGCTAAAAAATCAAATTCTATCTCGCTTTTTGCTGACGGCGAACATTTAAGAACTGATATATATTCATCTCTAGGTGTAATGGTCGGTTTGATATTGATAAAAGTAACAGGTATAAATATTTTAGACCCTATAATCGCAATTCTTGTTGCTTTATTTATTTTAAAAGCAGGATATTCAATATCAAAAGAAACGCTTAATAATTTATTAGACGGTTCATTGCCTACAGAAGATTTGAAATCAATAGAAGAAATCATTCATTCATATAAAAGTGATTACACACTTGATTTTAAAAATTTAAAAGCTCGTCGCTGCGGTCCTTCAACCGATATAGAATTGACAATGCTTTTCCCAAAAGATATGACAATCGAACAATGTCACGATATTTGCGATGAAGTGGAAGAGCTAATAAGGCAAAAACTCGGACATGTTACAATTATGATTCACGCCGAACCCGAAAATTGTAAGAAACATTTAAACAGTTGAATTTAAAATATTTATTATTGCAGACATTTCGTTTGCAAATTCTAAATTATTCAAATTTCTATCAGGATGGAATTTCAAAATTAATTTCCTATACTCTGTCTTCGATAAATTTGATAATTTATCAGGAGTAATTTCGAGTAATTCAGCAAGTCTTGTTTTTTCTGCCTGAGTTAAATTGTTTAAACCGCCCCTGCTTGCAACTTTTGCAGCAATATCTTTTGCATCATTAAGCATTTGGCTTGCAGCGTTAGCTGCATTCCCAGTGTTTCCTACATTCGCAGCGCCTCCTGTATTACCTGTTTTTGCGCCAGAACCTACCGATGATTTAGCCGGTACAACTTCTCCTGATGAAGGAGCTGAGCCTTTCGGAGGAACTTTTGCGAGTCCGGTTTCCGTCTTTGATACATAACCAGAACCTTTTGGCACCTTCACTGAACGTAATGCGCTTACACCTTTAGCTACTCCTGCAGTTGCACCAGCCACAACACCTTCAACCATTGCTTGTCCTGCAATATCATTTAAAGTCTGAGAGTTAATATCACCGTCAACATCATTTGTAGCAAGGTCTGAAACTTCAGCTACCGTCCTTGCAGCCATGGTTGATGCTGCAGTAATAGCTGCAGTTGCAGCTAAAGAAGTTCCTCCTGTTGCTACCGCTGCCGCTGCAGAAGCAGCTACAACTACTGTCGTTTTAACAGCCGAAGCGCCTTCTTGCTGAGATATATTGTAATCCATTACACGTTTATGAATATCATTTTTTGTACCGTAAGCTTTTTTATAATTCTCATCGGTTGGGTTTGCTTCATAAGCGGCAATATTTTTAGGGTTGTATGAAACCCCGTAAATTTCTTTAAATTTTGCGCTAAATTCCGCTGCACCTTTAGACTGGGCTGCTTGTAACTCTTTTAGTTGATTTTCATAAGTTTTTAAATCTTCTTCAACTTTCACAGCTCTGTTATCAGAGTTCCATAAAACACTAACTGCATCAGCAGTTTTACCGGCCCAACCATCCTCAGCCTTTTGTTGTTCAAAAGCAGCTCTAGCATTTTTAACTGTTTCTTTTTGAGCATTCACAGCTGTGTACTCATTTTCACGTCTTTCATAATATTCTTTTTTAAGCATTGTACCGTCTGCCGCAAAATAATATGTATCACCGTTCTCAGCGGTGTAAGAATATCTCCCAGAACCATTTTCAGAAACTTTTCGTTTATCAGCAGATGCCTCTTTAGCTTCATAATAACTCTGTTTTAATTCGGTACCATCAGCCGCATAATATTTCGTTTCACCGTTTTGAGTAATTGTATACCTGCCGGTTTTGCTTTGAGTTTTAAAGCCATAATGGGATTGGTCAACAACGGCATTAATATCGGTCATTTTAACTTGAGTCCCGTCATTTAATGTAACATTTTCAGGAAGTATAATTTCAGAAGGCATATTTGCAGCTTTTGGATCAACATTATTTTGAGCTTTAAGTTGACGAACTATTTCCATAGTTTGTTTATGGTCAGTAATACCGTATTTTGCCTGAACAATACCATACCAAGTATCTTTATAATTAACTTTATATTGATGATTTGTATCTTCAGTATTTGTAGTCTCTTGTGAATCTTCTGCGAATGTTGATTCAACAGGCTCTTCAACAGGCTCTTCAACAACTTCTTCAATAGGTTCCTTTATAGGTTCCTCAACAACTTCTTTTACAGGATTTTCAACAGGAGTTCTATTTGCTGTAGTTTGTTGTGTATACATATCATTTAGAGCAGCATAAAAATTTTTTATATCAGATCTTTTCTTTCCGAATAAGTTAAGTTTTCTTACTTCTCTTTTTGATAGTACATCATCATCACCTGCACCATTTGTTAAAAAAGATTTTAAAAACTCAATTTCTTTTTCATCAAGTTTACCGTCTTTATTAAAATCAAATTTTTCAAAAATAGATTTGTTAATATCATTTTTTTTAATACCGCCCTTTAAAGCATTCAAATCTATTTGTTTTCCTTTTTTACCCAGTTTTAAAAATTCAATACCGTTATTTTCAATACCGCTCATAAAAACGTCCTCCTTATAAATTAAATAATGTATTTGTTTTTAGCAACGGCATATCCTGCAAAAACTTTACTAGTGCCCCTTCCATCCTATCCTATCCTATCCTATCCTAGGAGGGATTATAAGCGGGTTTCAGGCATTTTTAAATCCAACTTTACAATTTGTTACATATAATTTGGAATTATAATTACAAATTGTAACGATACCCTTTTCAAAACACTGTTTTTCAAGTATGCTTGGCGTGTGTGAATAAATTTTCACACCTCAATTAAGGAGAAAAAATATGCCAAAATTTAATTTGATGTCATACATCATGCCGCCTGAAGACAAGATGTTCTTTACATATTTTCAGGACAGTGCTGAAATTTGCCAAAAAACAGCAAGATTGTATGATGAAATTATGCACAATCATTTAACTGATGAATATAAAGAAAAAGCTTTGAAATACAAAAAGAAAGGTAAATTATCATATAAAGCTTGCCTTAAACAGCTTAACAAAAGCTTCATTACCCCAATTGAAAGAGAAGATATTCAAACAATTGCAGTTCAATTGAATAAAATAACTAAAAAAATCGTAAAAGCCTGCCTTAATTTGGAAGTGTACAGATTAAACAACTACACTGACGAAATGAAAGAACAGGCTTTAACTTTAGTTCAAGCAACCGAAAAACTTGGCGAAATTACAAAACAATTCAAAAAAGTTTCTGACTTGGAAGAAATAACTGAATTAAATATTGAAATGAAAGAAATTGAATCACACGGGGATGAAATTCACCGTCGTGCAATGGCAAATTTGTTTTCAGGCAAGTACGAAGCTCTTGATGTTATCAAATTAAGAGATATGTATAAAGAAATTGAAAACGCATTTGATGCATGCTTTTTCGTATCAGATACTATTTTGAATGTTGTTTTAAAGCAGTCTTAGGAATTATAAATTATGTCAATAACAATTTTACTTTTAATAGCTGTAGTACTTGTAGCTCTGGCATTTGAATTTATAAACGGTTTCCACGATTGCGCTAATGCTATTGCAACAGTAGTTTCTACAAAAGTTTTATCCCCAAAACAGGCAGTGTTATTTGGAGCAAGTTTGGAATTTGTAGGAGCATTAACAGGAACTCACGTTGCAAAAACAATAGGTTCAGGAATTGTTAATGCTGATATGATTACTTTAACGGTAATCTTTTGTGCTCTATTAGCTGCCGTTATTTGGAATTTGTTTACCTGGTGGCTTGGTTTACCGTCAAGTTCTTCTCACGCACTTATCGGCGGTCTTTTAGGAGCTGCAATTGTTAAAGCTGGAGTCGATGTTGTTCATTTTCACACATTGATTGATAAAGTTATTATCCCGATGTTTACATCACCTGTTTTAGGATTTTGTGTGGGCTTTACATTGATGCTTCTTATTGCTTGGGTAATTCTTATCTTGAGAGAAACTCCACAAACCGTAAACAAACAATTCAGAAAGCTTCAACTAATTTCATCCGGTCTAATGGCATTAAGCCACGGTTCAAATGACGCTCAAAAAACTATGGGTATAATTACTCTTGCACTATTGGCAGGCGGAGTTTTACATACAAACGCATCGGGCGACTTTGAAATCCCTATTTACGTAATCATTGCCTGCGCATTAACTATGGCAGCAGGAACAATGAATGGCGGATGGAAAATTATCAAAACAATGGGACACAAAATTATTAAATTAAAACCAATCCACGGATTTGCAGCTGAAACATCTGCAGCCGGCTTGATTTTAACAGCATCACATTTTGGTATCCCTTTGAGTACAACTCACGTAATCTCAACTGCAATTATGGGGGTAGGTTCAACCTTCCACGCTCACGCAGTCAAATGGAGAATAGTCGGGAATATCGTAATAGCTTGGGTTTTAACTATTCCAACTTGTATGATAATTTCATCAATAATTTATTATTTGATTTATAAAATCATACAACTATAGTCTTGCTGAAATCTTTTATCATAACTTGACATATACTAAAAATTCTTATAGTATACAATTGTAATACGATTACCAAAAGATACTATAGGTGATTTATGGAGTTAAAAGACCTTCCAAAGTGTCCTGTTGAAACGACCTTAAAACTTATTGGGGAAAAATGGAAAATACTTATTATCCGTGATTTGCTCAACGGAACCAAGCGTTTTGGAGAATTAAAAAAAGCTTGCAGCGGGATATCACAAAAAGTATTAACAACAAATCTTCGTGCAATGGAAGATGATGGACTTGTCAAAAGAGAAGTATTCCCACAAGTTCCGCCAAGAGTTGAATACACTCTCACAGATGTAGGCTATAGCCTTGCACCGGTTTTGGATGCAATGGCTAGCTGGGGAACGGATTACAAATTGTTCTTGAAACTTTTACAAAAAAGAGGATAATATTATTATAATTAACCCTATAGGGGAATTTATTATTAAACTTTAAATTATATATAATACTTTACATAAAATAGCAAAAAATTATTTTATCAAGTATTATATATGTAGGAGAAATTGTAAGATGAAATTATTAACAGCAATTCAAAAGGCTATACCAAATAACAAAGCCTTTGACAGTGTCCATCTGAAGGTCCTTTATGCAAACTCTCATCCTGAAACAAGAGAAGAAGTTATCTATCGCAGAAATGGCAAATCTGTAGATAAAATAATTGAATTTGATATCCAAACTAATTCAAAAATAAAAACAACTCATTATGATTATTTCAATGACAAAAAAATTCGTTCAATTGATGAATTTGACAGAATTACAGGTAAAAAACTTAAAACAATAAATTATGTTTTATACAAATCAATTGATGAATTTGATCCTGAAACAGGGAAAAAATTACGCACAATAAATTTTAACGTCAAAGATGAAAACAAAATTTCATCAATACAAGAATACGATCAAGATACAGGCAAAATTGTAACTATTTCAATATACAAACGTGATGGCAAAACAGTTAGCATAGTAAAGAAAATAGATCCAGTAACAGAAAAAGTTACAAGCTGGGTTAATAATGCAACCACAGATATAAAGCCAACAACCACACCAGCTATCTCATCAAAACCTTCAATTTTCACAAGAAGCTACGACAATATTAAATCAATGGATAACAGAAACAGAGAAGATATTGCAAAATTAATAGATAATCTTTATGCTAATAATTTGAAGTTTGAAAATATTAATTATTAATCATTAATTAATATATTAAACTTCATCTTCTTCTAAAGCTTCTTTAACAAATCTAACAGGATTATCAATAATATACAACAAATCGTCAGGAGATTTGATGTATCTATATTCGTACCTTTCGGAATTTGCGTTGAATAACAACATTCCATAATCCATAATTTTGCCCATAGTTGTTTGAATTACATCTAAATTTTTTAAATCTTTCAGGGGAATATCAACTTCAACAGGATTTAAAACCCCAATTTTAATATGGACAAATTTTGTAGTAATAATAATTTTATCGTAAATAAATCTCAAAATCGGATACACAATAGCCGCAAGCAATACAAACACAACCAGCCAGCTAAAAATACTATGAGTATTTAAAAAAATGTTCCAAAAATAAATAAAAAATACAGGGGTTAAGACAATTGGCCAAAAAAGTGCCATCCAATGTTTTTTGATATCGTACAAAACAAGCTCTTCCATATCATCAGGTAAAGTTTCTTCGGAAATATCAGCAGCTTTAGTTTCTTTGCTGTAAAGATTATCATAAGCATTTGATAATTCTTTATCATACGTTTGCGGTTCTTTATCAATTATAACATCCGCGCGTAAGTCGCAACCGCAATATCTGCAAAAATTGTCATTATCTTTAATTTGTTTACCACAATTTGGACAAAACATATTTACCCCTTCCGTAAGCAAATTCTAGCATATCATTTGACTTTAGTCAATTAGCGGTATACCATTAAAGTTATGATTTCGAAACAAGAACTTTTAAAATTATATAATACAGGCCTGGATGAACTTTTAAAAATATCATCACAATATATAAAAAATGACATAGAATTTTGCTCGCTTGTAAACGCAAGAAACGGTAAATGTTCACAAAATTGCAAATACTGTGCTCAAAGTTCTCACTATAGAACTGATATAGAAACTTATCCGTTAATAGAACTTGAAAAAGTAAAAGCTGCTGCCATAGAAGCAAAAAATCATAAAGCCTCAAGATTTGCCATCGTAACTTCTGGCAAAACACCTGATGAAAGTGATTTTGACAAAATTGTTGAAATGATTGAAGAAGTAAATAAAATCGAAGGACTAAAAAGTTGTGCATCTATAGGGATTTTAAACAAAGAACAGGCAAAAAAATTATCTCAAATAGGCTTAAAAAGATTTCATCATAATATAAATACATCAAGGTCATATTACCCTAATGTATGTACCACTCACAGCTGGGATGACAGATTAAACACTTGTAAATTAGTGAAAAAATATGGCATGGAACTTTGTTGCGGAGTTATCTTAGGTATGGGAGAGAGCATTGAACAAAGAGTTGAAATGGCACTTGAACTTGCAGAAATTCAACCGGATTCTATTCCTATCAATATCTTAATGCCAATACCTGAAACACCTTTTGAAAATTATTACGATAAAATTGATGAAGAAAATGTATTGAGAACTCTTGCAATTTTTAAAATTGCGAACCCAAATTCAATCCTTCGTTTTTGCGGTGGGAGAATGCGGCTCTCTGATGAAAATCAACGCAAAGCCCTAAATAGTTGTGTAGAAGGATTAATGGTCGGGAATTATCTGACAACAGTAGGGAAAGCTCCTGAAGAAGATCTCAAAAGAATAATAAAACTTGGTAAAACATTGAAACAAGAATGTAATTTAATTTAATTTAATTTAATTTTTTATAACATTTTTATGATTTTTATTATCAAATCTGTCTGCAAGAAAAGTTGAAATGAGTGGTATAAATATATAATAAATACTACCGAGAATTAATGAAGGTTTTGCGATTTTTATACCTTCTATATATTTTTCAAGTTTTGGAGAATTTTTATTTGCTTGAGAGAAATTTTTAATAAATTTTCCCGTTCTTTTTTTAAGTAAAGCACTAATAGCGTAGCCACTTGAAATACACAACCCCGTAGAAATAGCTGCATTATACATTAATGCTTTTTTCCTTGTCTGTTCAATTTTTTTACTATGAGCCGTTTGTGTGATAAATGCAGTTGTTGCAGCAGCATCAGTTAATGAAATTATATGTTGTTCAAAATTTGTATTATGAAATTTTTCAGATATTTTTTGTATAAATGAAGTATCTATACATTTTCCTATAAATTTTGAAATTCCAGTAACTCCTGCCCCTTTACCTTTGAAAGATATTGTTTGATTTTGTTTTTTGCTATCAACTTTTTTATTAAACAAAAATGACATAAATGGCGGGATCAAAGAACAAGTCATTATAGATTTTGGCACAGCTATTAAAAAGCCTAAGCCTAATTTAAATAATTGAGTTGCAAACTTGTAACGTCCTGAAGAACGTAAACTTTTTTCACATGCTTTAAGATTTTCTACAGTCGATTTTTTTAAATATTGATACGGTCTTTTATCAATATTTTTCACAGCTCTTGCAACGGGTGAAGATGCCGCAAGCATTAAAAAATATCCGGTAGCACTTGAGGCAAGAGACTTTGCACAGGCATATTTTTTATTCTCCATATCAGTTTTAGGAGTTGCCATAATCGCAATCGGACGAGCCACTGTTGACAGAGTAAGAGAAGCTGTTGCAACAAATAATGAGCCGTTATCTGCTGCAAATTCTAATCCTTTTTTTAATATTTTGCTATTATATACCGCCTGTACTTTCATGTAAATTCATTATACAATGCTCATAATGAAAATTACAGAATTTATCAAAAAAGAATTACAAGGCTGGAAACCCATTGAAATGATAGGTTTAACAATTGTACTTGTGTTTATTTTGATTAACACATTTGTATTAAAAGATAATCCCGCAGCAATTACCAACGCAATTTGCGGAATATTATACACAATTATTGCCGGCAAGGGTAAAATTTCCTGCTACTTGTTCGGATTAACAGGTTCCGTATGTTATATATATCTTTCTTTTATTAATTCCCTATGGGGTAATATGCTTCTTTATCTTTTATATTACATCCCAATGCAAATTCTTGGTATTTTTAAATGGAAAAAACATTTAAAAAAAGAGTCAAATGAAATTGCCAAAATAAAATTAAATATAAACCAACGTTTTAAACTTTGTATTATAGGTTTTTTAGGATGTATTATTTCTATTATAATTTTACAATACTTTAATGATAAGAGTCCAATAATTGATGGGATTACAACATTTTTATCAATATTAGGGATGTACTTGACTGTAAAAAGAGCTATTGAACAATGGGTTGTTTGGATGATTGTCAACGGGCTATCGCTTTTAATGTGGCTGAATTTGGTTATTAACGGAACTAAAGCATATTCAACAATATTAATGTGGGGAGTATATTTTATATTAGCTATATACTTTTACATTCAATGGGAAAAAGAATTGAAAAAAATATAATCAAAAATTTGTTAATACAATTTATTTACATTCAACTTGAAAAGTCTAACCACATACGTTATAATATAAATAACAGTTAAAAATACTGTTTTTTGTTCATTTAGAATGGAAAGGGGCGACGAGCCCCTTTTTTTTGTATATTAATTCAAATTATTTTGTTTTATGACAAACCATAAAAAATTTTGATACTATTCAATAACAACTTTTCTTATATCTTACAAAACTTATAAATTGAAAAAATACAATACTTGATATAACACTATATTTAAAAAAAGACTTTCTATTCTTATAATTTATAAAATGTTTTTATATTTTTAACAATTTCATATTTGTAAAATAATTATATAATGCTATAATTAAGGAACAAGGATTGGAGAAAATTATGGGAAAAAATATAGACTGGAGTAATCTTGGATTTGGCTATATAAAAACAGATTATCGTTTTATTTCAAATTACAAAGATGGCAAATGGGATAATGGAGAATTATCAACAAATTCACAAGTAGTATTAGAAGAAAGTGCAGGTGTATTACAATATGCTCAAACATGTTTTGAAGGTTTAAAAGCATACAGAACAGTTCATAACAAAATAGTTTGTTTCAGACCTGATTTAAATGCCAAAAGAATGTCTGACTCTTGCAAACGTTTAGAAATGCCTGTATATCCTGAAGAAAAATTTGTTGAAGCTGTCGAAAAAGTAGTAAAAGCAAACGAAGATTATGTACCTCCCTATGGCACAGGTGCAACTTTATATTTACGACCATATATGTTTGGCAGCAATAATGTAATTGGAGTAAAACCCGCTGATGAATACCAATTTAGAATATTTACAACACCTGTTGGGCCATATTTTAAAGGTGGAGCCAAACCTATTGTTGTAAGAATTTCTGATTTTGACAGAGCAGCACCTAAAGGAACAGGACATATTAAAGCCGGATTAAATTATGCAATGAGTCTTCACGCTATCATTGATGCTCATAAACAAGGTTTTAATGAAAATATTTATCTTGACCCTGCAACAAGAACAAAAATAGAAGAAACAGGTGGTGCAAATATAATATTTGTAACAAAAGATAAAAAGGTTATTACGCCTAAATCAAATACAATATTACCTTCTATTACTCGTCGTTCACTAATGTATGTAGCAGAACATTATTTAGGGTTGAAAACAGAAGAACGAGAAATCCACTTAGAAGAATTAAAAGATTTTACAGAATGTGCATTATGCGGAACAGCAGCAGTTTTGTCACCTGTAGGTAAAATTGTAGATCACGGGAAAGAAATTGTCCTTCCATCCGGCATGAATGAAATGGGAGAAATAACTAAAAACCTTTACGATACTTTAACAGGCATCCAAATGGGGAGAATAGAAGCCCCCAAGGGTTGGATAAAGGTTATTGCTTAAATTAAAAATTTTGCATGGGAAATCAATAGAGCAAAAACAAAAAATTTTAAATAGCTCTTCAATTATAATTATTCATATTATAAATCGTTACATTTATTAACTCATTAATAGAGATACAACAATATGTTATTAAAGAATAATGCTTAATTTGATATATATTATTGAAACATATAGCCAAATTTCAATTTTTATGCTATCATATTTAATAATTTATAATGGAGGTAAAAAAGTGAAAAACTTGAAAAAAGACATAAAATTATTAACAAATGATAAAATTTCATATTATAAAATACCACATTATGCATTTACTTTAGCAGAAGTACTTATTACACTCGGAATAATTGGGGTAGTTGCTGCAATGACAATGCCAACATTAATAAATCAATACCAAGAAAAAGTAGCAGAAGCAAAAAACAAAAAACTTAAAAGCCTGTTAGCAAATGGTTATAAATTAATGATGGCAAAAGAAGAAGTATTGACATTAAATGAATTGCCAATAATGTCAAATTTATATAATCCATCAGTATTATCCTCTGAACATAAAAAAGCATTTCAAATAATTGATGATACAAATTCAAATTTTGATGCATCAACATTACCAACAGAGTATACTACAAGTGATAACTCAACTTTTAGTTTTAATTGGGAATCATTACCATATATTTTTAGAATTAGTGACGGTTCAGTGTTTGGGATAGAACCTATTGATAAACCAGAAAACCCTCCTACTTATGTAATTGCTATTCAAAATAATTTGCAGATAGCTGTAGATACGAATGGTCCGGAAGGTCCTAACAAAGCAGGACAAGATTTTTTTGGATTTGCTTTATCTGATATTGGTACAGCTATAGATATAACATCAATATATACAGGAGAATGTTCTCCTACAAATCCTAATGGATGTCCAAATGCTGAATCTTGCCAGGCATTGAGATTATTTCTTAAAAATGAACATGGTTGTCCTTACGTTCATTATGATGAAGATGGTCAATGTATTATAGCGTCTTCTATGGGGAATTACCAGTATTGGGGTCCACATTACTGTATGTAAAATAACTTTTAGGATATTTTGTATAAACGAAACAATTTTTTAAAATAATATTTTTTATAATACTAAATTCAAAGTGTTTAAATATGTCTAATTTAATATCAGTTTTAATGCCTGTATATAATGTTAAATCAAGTGAATTAAAAAATTCAATAGAAAGTATTTTATCACAGACTTATGATGATTTTGAATTTATCATTATAAATGATGGCTCAACAAATGATGTTGAAGATATTATTTTATCGTATAAAGATGAACGTATAAAATATTATAAGAATGATAGTAATCTTAAACTTATTGCAACCTTGAACAAGGGATTAGATGTATGTAACGGGAAGTATATTGCAAGAATAGATGCCGATGACTATTCTGTTAAAGAACGACTTGAAACACAATATAAATTTATGGAAAATAATCCGGAAATTGGATTGTCTGGGACGTGGTTTAAAATATTTTCAGAAGAAAATGGTTTTGAAGTTAAGACAAATATAAATGATATTCCATTGTGTATACGTTATATCCCAGGGTGTTTACTCCATTCTTCTGCAATGATGCGGACATCCGTTTTACGAGAAAACAATATATATTATAATAAGGGATGTATCCATGCTGAAGATTTTAAAATGTGGTCAGATTTAAGCAGAGTTTCTAAAGTTGCGGTTATACCTGAAATTTTAACATATTATAGAGCTTCTGCGGATGGAATTTGTGCAAACAACAAAAAATGGCAAAACAAAATGCTTCAAATTATTGCGATTGAAAATATAATTCAAGATTATTCATCAGATAAAGAAACAATGTATTCTATTTTGGTTAAATATGCAAAAGGAACAAACATAAAAAAAGATGAATATAAAATACTTTGTAGTTTGTTAGAAAATTTTATAAAAGATTTGTCTCCTCAACTATCTGATGAATATAAATACAAAATAATAGAGTATTCAAAATCAATTCTTAGACATTGTAATATGGAATCAAAAATTATATGGATGAAAAATTAGTCACAGTATTAATGTCAGTATATAATGCTCGCGAGGAAGAATTAAAACAATCCATCGAAAGCATTCTTAACCAAACATTTAAGGACTTTGAGTTTATAATAATAAATGATGGTTCAACAAACAATACAGAAGATGTTATTTTATCATACAACGATAAACGAATTAGGTATGTAAAAAATGAACGGAATTTAAAAATCATAGACAGTTTAAATAAAGGTTTAAAATTATGTACTGGTAAATACATCGCTCGCTTAGATGCAGATGATTATAGCGCAGAAACAAGACTAGAAAAACAAGTAAAATATATGGAAGAACATCCAAATGTCGGCGGTCTTGGAACATTTTTTAAAAGGCTTCATACTGGAGAAGAAATTCAATTGCCAACAGAACCTTCTGATGTAAAGTTATTAACACGCTATGTAAAGGGTTGTATCTCAAATCCTTCTGGGATGATACGACGTTCAATCCTTGTCGATAATAACCTTCAATATGAAAAAAATTGTTTACACGCTGAAGATTTCAAGTTTTGGGCAGATTTAACATATTATTCTGATTTAGCAGTTTTACCTGAAGTCTTAACATATATTAGAAGTCATGAAGATGGTATATCTAAGAGCAATAAACAATATCAGGATAAAATGGTCAAGATAGTATTATTAGATAATATTATAAGAGATTTTGAATGTGATAAACGATACTTATATTCTATTTTAATAAAATATATACAAAATCAATTTATTACACAAAGAGAGTTTGAAGATTTTAAAAATCATTTGGATAAAGTAATCACATATGTCGGATTAAGGGTAAACTTGCCTTACAATTTTTGGGTAAAGCCATATATTTATAATATGCTTTCAGAATTTAAAGTAGAAAATATATAATCAAAAAGTTATATATCCATATTTAGTAAAAACTTATAAATTATTAATTTCTTATAATTATGAGTGGGGCAATAGTGGGGAAAAATGGAAATTATATATATTTTTTTATAATCATAGTAGTGCTCAAAGCCTTGTTATACTTAACAAAAAAAAATAGCAAGGGAGAGATTCGAACTCTCGACCTCACGGACTCTGCCGTAGCAAAAGTTGACTAAATGTCAAGTTTTGCAAGAGGGAAGCCGTGCCTCACAAAAGAAGCAGACGAAGAATTGAGTCTGATTCGATTGTGATTGAAAATCTGCGTACGGCGAATTACCCACAAAAAAAACAAAAAAAATAGCAAGGGAGAGATTCGAACTCTCGACCTCACGGGTATGAGCCGTGCGCTCTCACCAGCTGAGCTACCTTGCCATTTATTTAATTGACAATTGTTATAGTCGCATAAACATTTTTAAATTTCAAGCTTTTTTTGTTTTTTATTGATTAACAAATTTATTTTTAGTTATAATAGTTATAGAACTCATTTTGTTAAACAATTAATTGAAAAGGTTATTTTGCATGATTATTGACATGACAAAAGGTGACCCCTTAAAACATATCCTTGTTTTTTCAGTGCCACTATTGATTGGTAATATTTTCCAACAACTTTATAATATTGCTGATTTGGTTATTGTCGGCAGAACCTTAGGGGTTGAATCTTTTGCGGCAGTAGGTGCAGTTGCGCCGGTGTTTTTCCTTATTACATTTATTATTGTTGGTTTAACAAACGGATTTGCTGTTATTACAGGACAAAGATACGGAGCTAAAGATATAAACGGGGTTCGAAATTCTGTTATTGTATCAACGATTTTAAGTACAATTGTTACTTTAGCATTTTCAGTTGTTTGCACTTTATTTTTAAATCCTATTTTAAAATGGATGAATGTACCTGCAAATATTTACCATAACGCTTTTTGGTATGTTGAAATTATTATTATCGGTTTGATTATCACAACTATGTATAATATGATTTCAAGTATCATTAGGGCTTTAGGAGACAGCAAAACTCCTTTATATTTTTTAATTGTCGCATCTTTAGCAAATATTATTTTGGCATTAATTTTTATATTAATATTCCACATGGGAGTTCCCGGCTCTGCAATTGCGGTTTTGCTATCTCAAGGAATTTCCGTTTTATTATGTTTAATTTATGTCAGATATAAAATGCCTGTTTTGAGAATAAGCAGAAAAGAATGGCTCATAAAATTTGATAAAGACTTTTTCGAATCTGCTTTTGAACACTTACGAGTCGGAGTGCCTATGGCTATTCAATTTTCAATTATCGGTGTAAGCGTTTTAGTTATACAAAGTGTTTGTAACTCTTTCGGCTCGAATGTCATTGCCGCATTCACAGCTGCCTTAAGAATAGAACAAATTGCAACAATGCCGATGATGTCTTTTGGGGTTGCTTTAGCTGCTTATGTTGCTCAAAATTTCGGGGCTATTAAATTTAAAAGAATTAGATTAGGAGTCATACAAACTTCTGTTATAAATATTGTATTAAGTATAATTATGGCATTTGTTATGCGGATTTGGGGAACAAATATTATAGGAGCATTCATCGGGACTAAGTCTAAAGAGATTATTGATATTGCACACAATTATTTGTTAATAAGTACAATATTCTACTTTTTCCTCGGTCAAATTTTCATATACAGAAACGCACTACAAGGTATGGGAGAAACAATATTCCCACTTCTGGCATGTAGCGCAGAACTTGTTATGAGAATATTTGCAGCAGTTTATTTGGCAATGAAATTTGGCTATGTCGGAATATTTTATGCAGGTCCTATTGCATGGATAAGCGCATCAGCCATCATGTTCTTTGGATATTTCGGAAGCATGAAACATATTATTTACAAAGTTAAATACAAAATACACAATGATATAACAAATATTGAATAAAAAGATTAAAACGTTTTATTTATATTTTTCATAATCAATATACATCATTTCGCCACTTGCAAAGTAAAAAATTTTATGACAAAATTGCAAAAAACAGGGTACTAATGGTAAAAGGAGAAAGGTTATGTCAACATATATTGAAGACGTTTATGCAAGACAAATTTTAGATTCCCGCGGCAATCCCACAGTGGAAGTTGATGTAAAACTTACAAACGGAATAAAAGGCAGAGCAGCTGTTCCATCAGGGGCTTCTACAGGAATTTTTGAAGCACTTGAACTTCGTGACGGAGACAAGTCAAAATATATGGGAAAAAGTGTTCAAAAAGCAGTTGACAATGTTAATAACATTATCGCCCCTGAACTTATCGGAGAAAAAGCTTCTCATCAAAAAGAAATTGATACATTCATGATTGACATGGATGGAACTGAAAATAAATCCAAATTAGGTGCTAATGCTATTTTAGGTGTATCTCTTGCTGTCGCAAAGGCTGCTGCAAAAGCTTATGATATGGCATTATACAGATACTTAGGCGGAATAAATGCTCTTACATTACCTGTTCCAATGATGAATATTATAAACGGCGGTGCTCACGCAGATAATAATATTGATTTCCAAGAATTTATGATAGCACCCGTCGGAGCCGAAAGTTTTTCACACGCTCTTGAAATGGGTTGTAATGTTTTCCATACATTGAAAAGTGTTCTAAAAAACAAAGGAATGGTAACATCTGTCGGAGATGAAGGCGGATTTGCCCCAAATTTAGGTTCTAACGCAGAAGGTATTGAAGTAATTTTAGAAGCAATAGACAAAGCAGGTTATAACACAAACCAGATTAAAATATGCTTGGATGTTGCATCATCTGAATTTTACGAAAATGGAAAATATAACCTGAAAGGCGAAGGCAAATTACTAGACAATAAAGAAATGACAGACTTTTTAGATGAATGGGTTAAAAAATATCCTATTATTTCAATAGAAGACGGCATGGCAGAACAGGATTGGCAAGGATGGGAAATGCTTACTCAACGCCTTGGAAATCATTGTCAGCTTGTTGGAGATGACCTTTTCGTAACAAATACAAGAAGATTAGCAGACGGTATTAAACGCGGCGTTGCAAATTCTATTTTGATTAAAGTAAATCAAATCGGCACATTATCAGAAACACTTGATGCAATTTCAATGGCACACGCAGCAGGTTATACAACAATAATCTCACACAGATCAGGCGAAACAGAAGATACATTCATCGCAGATCTTGCAGTTGCCGTAAACAGCGGACAAATCAAAACAGGTTCCGCTTCTCGTTCTGATAGAATGGCAAAATATAACCAATTATTGAGAATTGAACAAAAACTTGGTTCTGCCGCAAAATATCTTGGATTACAAGCTTTTAACGGCCAAAAATAAATCCAAAATAAAATAATATAAATATAAAAAACATAGTTTCTTATCTTGAGACTATGTTTTTTATTTAAAATAGTTTTTCATTAAATCTCATCTGTTTATAGGATTAAAATCACAAAAGGCTAAGTTAAAATATAAATGGGTTAGTAATCATCTTTAAGGAAGTGGCTCTTATGGAGGAAATTTTTTATCCGCAAAATAATGGAGAAATCTCAAATTCGATTACTCAAAGCTGGACTGAACAGGCAATGGAATGCTATTCCATAAAGTGCGATTGTTCAAAATGTTCATTGAAAAACGGCAATTATTCATTCAAATGTCAAATGCCAAAAGTCATTGACATTTTAATCAGTTCTGTAGGCAGACCTAGCAACAACCCCGCATAATGTACAGCTCCTTTTATTCAAACCCATATTGAATTGACAGACGCATTAAAAAAAATCCGTCTTATTTTTTGCAAAAAAAATCGCCGAATTTTCGGCGGTGTAAATGTATATGTATTGTTAATTTTACTATCCCAAATCTCGGTAGCTGTTCTTCTTAACAGTCGAGGTTTTATTTTGCAAAACCCTCTTTATGAAATCTCATAAGTTTAGCAAGGTGCCATTCTCTTGCATCTAATTCGTCTATTTTGTTTTTAATATCTTCAAGTTCAGCAAGCAAAGTTGTTAAATCTTTGCGTGGTTGAATTTGCGGAGCAAAATGTTCTTCATCTTCGCACCACGAAATAGGAAAACAATTGTTTTCAAAAAGCTCTTTATTATTCATTGCACAACACTCCTTAAAGCTTGTTACACATTTTCTTTGTTTTGATACTGAGTAATAAATGAGTGAATCATATCGACAAGATCGAAATTACCATATTTAAATGCATTAGGTTTGTTAGCATATTCGCTGTCTGTAATTCTTTGCAAATCCCTAACCTGTTGGTAATCAAGTGAATTGAAATCAAAACTTGTCATTTCACCATAATCTACCATCAAATCTTCCATATCCGTATAATTTTTTTCTTCCATGAGTACACACTCCTTATAAAATCTATTGACAAAATTTATATCGGTAAGTTTTTGAAAAAACTTTAGGATTTGAAGAAACATCGTTACATATTTTTACAAATCATTCGTTTAGAGGTTTGACTTTTTACAAAAAATCATTAACATGAAATTGAAAAAGTAGAAATTTGAGGGCGTAGTATGGCTAATAATAATTTACTTGCCGGTGTTTATGCCGGATTAACAAATACATATTCATATCTTGCATCACAATATCCAAACGGGATAACACTGGAAAATATCACAGAAGCAAGAACAAAAACAACAAATTTGGGAACCTTAAACCAAACCTTTGCTTCATATTTACAAAATAACTTTGCAAATATTGATAATGATGGTGATGGCATTATTACTGCTGATGAAATGAGTAATTTATCTAACAGAATTTCAACACAAGGTTTGACAAGAGCTGAACTCACACAGCTTTATGCATCAGGAGCCAGTGGACTATCTGAAAGCACAATGACTAAAATCTTGGATCACTTTGATGAAATGGATACAAACCACGACGGAAGAATAACGAGTGCTGAAATATCTGCGTATGATGTTAATTGTGCAAGAATGGAAGTGGAAGATGAATTTAACAACCGCCGAGCAACTGATATGTCAGTATTTTACGGTGACAGCTCATCATCTTCTGCCGATACATACAGCCTTTTAAGTTATAAATACAAATCAAATAACGATGATTAGAATACTTTAACTTAGTAACACACAATACATTGGAAAGGAAATAGCTCCTAAAAAGGGGCTATTTATTTTTACATTTATTTTTGTAAAAGATATTCAAAAATTTTTTCATTATATCTGTGGTCTTCCGAACTAAAAGGTAAAACAACCCCGCCAAATTCCTTTTCAACATATTTTAATACATTCAACGTTTTTGACTTTGGAACATAATCCATTTTTGTAACAACGGTAAATATAGGCAAATTATAAGCTTCTACCCACTCCCTCATTTGATAATCATTTTTTTGAATTTCATGCCTGCCATCAATAAGTTGAATTAAAGATGAAATCTGCTCTCTTTTCAGCAAATATTCTTCCAAATATTTTTGCCACTTATCTTGAGCTTCTTTAGACACTTTTGCATAACCGTATCCGGGCAAATCTGCTATCATAAATTTATCCGCAAACTGAAAAAAGTTTATTAATCTGGTTTTTCCAGGGGTATTAGAAGTCTTTGCTAATTTTTTGTGATTTGCAAGCGCGTTTATAAAAGAGGATTTTCCGACATTTGAACGTCCTAAAAGCGGATATTCAGAAAGCGTATAGTTTGGACACTGCGATAATTTTTCTGCACTTATTAAAAATTTTGCCTGCATGTATTTAGTCATAAACTTATAGTAACATAAAATATTTATATTAATTTGTAAACTTTGTAAAACAAATATATAAATTTTAAGCAATTTTTTATATTTTGCTCTTTTATGTTTTGTAGATAAAAGGAAAAGATATGAGTATTTTAAATTTAACAAGAACTGCATTACCCGCAGCTACAATATCAATGACTAAAAACAATAAAAATATAATGTCCATGCCGGAGATGGTTTTATTTAAAATGCAATCTGACAACCCACAAAAAATAGTTCGAGTCGGGATGAATGAATGCAAAACAGCAAAAATTTCCCCAAATGGTGTAAATACAATATTCACAGACAGTCTTGCAAGCTGTAATGCAGTAACTGTTGTCTCAAAAGACAAAAGCGGAAACCCGATTGTAATTCTCTCCCACTTCCTTCCCTCATCACCTAACCAAACAGCACAGGCAAGTGCAATAGAAAAACAATTGGAAACTTATGGAGCCTGTTTTGATAAAAGCTCTAAAACAAAAGTATTTTATAACGTACCCGGATATATGAGTACAGAAGGTTTAAAACCTTGCATTACAAATATTTTTGAAAAAGTAAAACAAGTACTTAATAAATTTATAAAAAATAATTATGAAGAAAAAATCATACCATATCAAGGGAAAAACAGACCTGCTTATTTTTCAAGTGCAAATATTTTTCAATTCGACCCTCAAAATATAAACAAATGCAAAATGACCACAGTCGGAGAACAAGAATATTTCTTTGATGTGTAAAATTTATTTTGTATTTAAAATTTTTTCTTTTTGTTCCTGTAACTTCTTCTTAAATAAAATCTTTTGGAACAAATTATACATCTTTTCACTGTTTACAACAGTAATTTGTGTTTTTTTATTCACAAAATCAACATTGACATAAGGTTTTTTATTAAAAATATTATTTTCAATATTCACAAGTTGAAACAGCCCTTCAGTTAATACGCTGATGGGCTCTCTCAAAAATATTTCAAATGTTTTTCTTATATCAAATTTTTTCATATCCCGGTCTGGTGTGATTTTTGTTTTTATTGTGCTTTTACTTTATATTTTTCAATTTTCTTTTGAATATCAGCTTTATCAGAAGCATTCGGGTTCATAGCCAAATACTGTTGATAATATTTTACAGCACCTCTGTAATTAAGTTCTTTTTCATAAGACATAGCCTTAAGTTTTGCGATCTGTGAACTGTTATGGTAAAAGTCAATTGCACGGTTGCAATACTCAATTGCAGATGCGTAATTCTTTTCTTGATATTGTCTTTGAGCGATGTCAAAGAATTCATTAGACTTGATTTCGCAAAGATTAATATATTGAATACCGTTTTTAGCGATTACATTATCAGGGTCTTTCATCAAAGCCTTTTGTAATGCCTGTCTTGCAGTTCTGAATTGTTTATTATGAACAAGAATTTCTGCAAGATACAAATCATCATCTACAGATGTTGAGAAGTTGATAGCATTTTCAAATGTATAAACGGCATCTTTTTCTCTACCCATTGCAAGATAAGCTTCACCTTTGATTACGCTATCCATAAGGTTGTTACCAGCTGCTTGAATAATATAATTCAAACTGTCTTTAGCAAGCGGAGCTTGGTGAACAAGTCTTGCAAGTTTTAATTTTGCTAAATGAAGTTTCAAATCATCAGGACATTGTTCTATCGCTTTGTTTACATAGTCATAAGCCAAATAAACTTCTCTGTTTGTAGCGATACCTTCGTTTGAACCTCTTTCTTTAGCCATTTCATAATAAGTATTTGCAAGCCCAATTATTGCTTCTTCATTGTAATTTGCATCACCTACAAGTTTTGAATAATAATCTAAGGCTTGATCGTATTTTTTAATATGCAAAGCCATATTTGCGATTTTCAAACGACCTTCATTGTAACCGGGGTTAATTGCAATAGCTGTCTTCAACTGTTCCATTGCAAATTCTTCGTCAGCACGATTTTCATAAATTGTTGCCAAATTCAAATATGGTCTGGAATTTTCAGGTTTGACAAGCTGAGCTTTTTTAAATGAATTGATTGCAGCAGCCTGGTTTCCTTGTTTCAAGTACAATTCACCTTGCAAAGTCAAAGCGGGTGAAGAATTCGGATTAACATGCACTGAGTGATTAACCCAAGTTAAAGCTTTTGAATAATTCCCTCTTCGAGTTTCAACCTGAGCCATGTGATACCAAGCTGTCGGGTTGTGAGTGTTATATTTCATAGCTTTCATGAAATAATTTTCTGCAGAATCAAGATTACCGTTCATCATTTCAACAACACCGATATTATCGTAAGCTGTTGCAAATGACGGATTAATCTTTAATGCAGTATTAAATAAATCCATAGCGTCATTAGTATTGCCTAACTTTAATGTTGCAACACCCATAGCATTGTAAGCTTCATAATATCTGCTGTTTAAGTTAACGGCATTAACAAATTCTCTCAAAGAAGAATTTATAAGTTCTCTTGTATTTTTAATATAGTCAACATCGGAAGAAGTTGTTCTTTGTAAATAAACTAAACCTTGGGCATAATGAAGAGTAGGGTTTTTCGGATACTGTTTTAACAATTTATCCAACTCTTTTTGTGCAGGATCAAGTTTATGTTGCTTAGCCATCGAAACAGTTCTTAATGCTAAAAGATTAATATCATTTGGTTTTACATTAAGTAATTCTCTAATTTTCTGATCAGCTTCAGCGCAATGATTATATTCAATCAACCTTGCAATTTCAGGGTAAACTTGAGTTGCGGATTTTGAAGGTGCAACTGTTGTTTGTTTAGCAGCTTTTGCGGTATTTTTTTGAACTTGCGCTTGCAGTTCTTTTGCATAAACCTGAGAAGACAATGCAGCCATAACGACAATAGATGATATTAATAATTTTTTACAATTCATTTTATCTCCTGCAACCAATTACAAGTTAACTATTTTAATTATTATAAAAATATTGTATAATACTATTTATAAAAAAGCAATAATGTAAATGGTGTAGAAACATGGGAATAAACACGACTTCAAAACAGGATTTGGAAGATTTTAAGTCATACATAATTGCAGAAAAGAATTTTTCAAAACACACTGCAAAAGCTTATTGTTCAGACATTTTGAGCTTTCTTGTCTGGATGGATGAAACGTCCTGTGAAGATATAGACCTTCCCAAAATAAGAGAGTACCTGCATTTTATACAAAAATTCAATTACAAAAAAACAACACTTGCCAGAAAAATTGCATCATTAAGAACGTTTTATAAATACTTGTATCGCGAGCGTAAAGTTGAATCAAATCCTGCAATGAGTCTGATAAATCCAAAACGTCCAAAATCATTGCCTAAATTTTTAACACCGGATGAAGTTGAGCAAATTTTAAATAACACAAAAATAGAAACTCCCGCAGGATACAGAAACAGAACTATTTTAGAACTTTTATGGGCTACAGGAATGAGAATTTCAGAACTTGCAGGGCTAAATTTTGGGGATTTAAATCTTGAAAATAACGAAATAAGAGTTTTCGGTAAAGGTTCAAAAGAACGCATAATCCTTGTTACAGACAGAGCCAAACACTTTCTTGAAAGATATATTGAAACAGCAAGAGCACTTGTCCCAAAAGGTTTTCCTGTCCCTCCGCAAGATGAAGATTCACCTGTTTTTATAAACAACACAGGCTATCGGCTTCAAACCAAAACTATCAGAAATGTTATCAATGATATTGTAGAAAAAATAAACTTGCCAAAACATGTAACTCCACACGTTTTCCGCCACAGTTTTGCAACACATTTGATAGAAAACGGAGCGGATTTAAGAGTTGTACAAGAGCTTTTGGGCCACGCAAGCATTTCAAACACTCAAATATACACTCACGTATCAACTCAACATTTGAAAGAAGTTTATAATGAAACACACCCAAGAGCCTGAGGGCATTAAGACACATCTTAATACCCTTGCCCAAAATAAAAAAATGGTCTAAACTCATCTTATGGATGAAATTATTGAAAAACTTAAAGAACTTGGCTTAAATGAGTATCAATCAAAAGTTTATATCGCTCTTTTGAAGAAATTTCCTGCAACAGGTTATGAAGTAAGCAAGCTTGCAAGCATTCCGCAATCAAGAACTTATGACACTTTAAAAGTTCTCGAAACAATGCATATTGTAATTTCATCAAACACAAAGCCAATCACATACACCCCCATTCGTCCAAAAGAATTGACAAAACGGTACAAAAGAAAGCTTGATTCCACAATCAATTTTCTTGAAAAAAAACTACCTGACCTAAAAGAAGACAGCTACACCGAACCTGTTTTAACTATTACCGGAACAACAAAAATTTATGATAAATTAATTGAAATTATAAAAAATGCAAAAAACAATATTTTTGTAGCTCTCTGGTCACACGATTTTAAATATCTCGAGACACATTTGCTTGATGCTTATAACAGAGGACTGGATATAAAAATCGTTAAGTATGATAATTTTATCTGCAATTTTGGAACAGTATTTGAGCATTCAACAATTTCAATGTTGGATCATTACAAAAACGACAAATTCATTTTTTTAACTGCAGATGATAATGAAGGAATATTTGGCGTCAGCAAATCTGTCAAAAATTTTCAACCAACACTTACTTGGACAAAAAATACAGAAATAGTATTTTTAATAAAAGCTTTCAGCGTATTTAGTATGTACCTTGTTGATATTGAAAACAATTTCCCTGAACAGTTAAGATATTTTTATGGGGCAGGATTAAAAAAGCTCCGGGATAAAATTTTACATTAATTTACTTTCAAATAATTTTGAAAGATGTATAATTAATATGTAAGGAGATTTTGATGTACGGGTATAGTTTTGAATTAATCACAGGGCCGGTGAGCTGCGGCAAAACAGAGGAGCTTTTGCGCAGAATTAGAAGATCTATTATAGCTAAGAAAAAAGTAAAAGTAATTTCACCTGATATTGATACAAGAGCAAAAGGTGATTATATAGAATCAAGAAACGGTTTATGGCTTGATGCAATCAAGGTAAAACATGCAATACAGATTATGAGTGTTGTAAAAGAGGAAGATGAAGTTATCGCAATAGATGAGTTACAATTTTTTGACAGCAACATTGTCAAAGTTATTTCCAAATTAATGGAAGAAGGCAAAAAAGTCATCGGAACAGGTTTGGAACTTGATTTTAAAGCAGAACCTTTTGGAAGTATGCCTGAATTGATGTGTATAGCAACAAAAGTTGATAAATTACATGCAGTTTGTATGAAATGCGGCTGTGAATATGCAACCCGTACACAAAGATTGATTGACGGCAAACCTGCTGATAAAAATTCCCCATTAATTATGATTGACGGGGACGAAACTTATGAAGCACGCTGCGTAAAATGTTATGAGCTTCCTGATGTTGAGCTTGAAAAGAAAAAACGCGGGTTTAAACTTTTAAATTTTGAAAAAATATAATAAAAAAAGGAACTGACATCTCTTTTTATTTAAGATATCAGTTCCCTCAGGCTTCGAACAAATTAATTACTGTTTTTTACTTGCTCTTTTTTTTATTATTCAGAGCAGCCGAATGCAATAGTAATGTGTTCTCTTGGATTTACAGCAGATATTTTGTATCCGCGTGGGTCAACAAGGTAAGCAATTTCGTCGCCTGTAGTTTGGAATAAGCCCATTGTTCCTGATAGAGCAGTTCTTGTAACATCAACAGGGGCTTTAACTGTTTCCCATAAGCCATCACCTAAGCTACGAGCAGCAGCACCGAATTGTCCTTGGAATGCATGTCCTAACATATAACCTGCATCATTAGAAACGTTTTCTGCAGCATTACCAACGTTTGTAATAATACCGCCTGCTGTTCTACCTACAATACCTATCATTGAACCTGCTAATGTAAATGGCATTTCAACTAATCTTGCAACAGGGTTAACTTGTTTTGATTTGTTAACTTGTGCTTGCAAAATTTGTTTTGGTAATTCAGCTTTGCAATCACCGTTTTTGATTGTTGTGAATGAAAGTTTTAAAGCACCTTTATCACAACCTGATGGTCTGATAACTTCTACAACCTGACCTGTTACTGTTGAACCGCAAGGATATGTTACACCGTTAATTGTTACATCTTCAAGAGTGTTTGCTCTGAAGTATTGTCCTACGTGAGATGATTTTGCGGTTAATTGGTCGATCATTTTTACTTTTAATGTAGGGATTTTAACGATTTCTTCTTGTTCAACAAATGCATTTTTGTTTACAGGGCAAGCAGGACAAATGTTGTTTGCAGTTTTTGGGTTAGTATCATAACCTAAAGCTACACGAACAGTTTGCATCATAGAAGCAACTTCTGCACGGCTTGCTTCTTTATTAGGCATAATCATATTTGGGTTTGGTGAATCTTTTAAAGCACCGTTTTCCAAAGATTTTGCAACCGGAATTCTTGCCCAATTAGGAATAGTGTTTCCGTCTGCGTATTTGCTTAAGATTTCATCAGCTTTACATTGATCTATGTCGCAAGTCATACCTTTTGCGATTGTAGTCAAAGCTTCTACCCTTGTTACAGGATGATTTGGCTTAAAGTTACCGTCAGGATAACCCTTCAATAAGTCTTCATCAACGGCCTTAGCAATTGCAGCGTTAGCCCAGTTGTTCATCGGAACATCTTTGAACATACCTTCTCTTGGCATATCGCACTTGTCTAGGTTGAAACCTTTCACTAACATTGTTGCAAATTCTGCACGAGAAATATTTCTGTTAGGTTTAAAATAACCGTCAGGATAACCTACTACAACATCGTTAATTGCTAATTTGTCAATATCACATGCTGCCCAAAAACCGTTTGGAACATCAGGGAACTGGCATCCGCCTAAATTTGCGGCAGCACCTGTTGTTTGCATCATTTGGTTTGGGATTTCATAGGGTACAAAAGATTTTCTCACTGCGTCAATTGAATTTGATGATTGAAAATCTATAGGACAGTTATTGCCATCCATAAGTCTTTCATTTCTTTCTATCGGAATCCCGTTATGTCTTGTAGGAGCATCGTTTAGACAAGGCATTTCTGTAGCTGCACCTGTTACTTGACCTTGTGAAGATATTGTTGTACCGTTCACATTTGAAGAAAGCACTCTTGGTGTACCTGCCAAAGGTGTATCTGTTGAGAATATAGAGTTTGCAGGCTGACCTACGTAATTGTTTGTACCGTAAATTGCGTTTGGATAGCCGTAAACTTGTTTCATGTCTTTTCTGTCCGGTTTTCCTGTTTGAGGACAAAGTGCACAAGCCGGTTCTGGCGGATCATCACAGCTAATTTCATCAGGACATCCGCAGTCTGATTTTTGTTGAGTTTCGCAAGGATCACATGGATCTTCTTTTTGGCAATCGCAATCAGGCAATGCTTTTTTACACTTTGAACAAGTGTCAGGTTTTGCGGTTTCACACGGACAAGCCGGACCTGTAACTACAGGTAACGGTTCTGCACACGGTGCAGGTGTTTCCGGTGACTCGCATGGACAAGCCGCCATTGCCTGATTCAAGGAACACGTTGCTATTCCAACGGCAATTGCAGCTGCCACAGTAAGTTTTTTAATAGTCATTTTTACCTCCTTGTGTTGTGGGCTTTTTTCAAAAAACCCCAAAAATTTTTTTTAAAAAACAAACTAATACTAGATTATGTACTTCATTTATTGGAAGAAACATTGCCATAAGCGGTTATCCACGCAGGCTATTTGAAGATTGCCAACGCTATTTATAATTGACTTTCAGCATTTATTCAGATATCATCTTTTATTATGAAGAAGATTTTTTTAGTTATTTTGTTTTTATGTTTTATATTTTGCGGTTGCGGGAAAAAAGAACCTAAACCGGATGTTTTAGCAAACATATATAAAAAAGATAAAATTGTAGTTGGAGTTAGAGAAGATGCTCCTCCTTTCGGGTACAAAGACAAAAATGGATACCTTACAGGTTTTGACATTGACCTTTCAAAATATATTGCAAAATCCATCTTAGGTAACGAAACAAAAGTGGAATTTATACCGGTTACTGCTTCAAATCGTATTATGAAACTCGCATCCGGCGAAGTTGATATGTTGGTTGCTGCAATGTCTATAACTGAAAACAGAAAACAAATTTTGAATTTTTCAATACCTTATTACACAGCAGGACAAGCAATAATGGTAAATAGTGACAGCAAAGCATCAAGTCTTGCTGATTTTGAAAATAAAAAACTTATTATTGTATTCGGCTCTACAAGTGAAAGAAATTTAAGATCAAACGTTCCGGGAATTACTATTATAGGATTTAAAGGTTATGACGAAGCTTATAAAGCTCTAAAGGCAAGGCAAGCTGACGGAATGATTGCTGATGACTCTATTCTTTTGCGATACACAATCAATGACAAATCCGTCAAAATTTTAAGAAAAAGATATTCTAAAGAACCTTATGCTGTTGTATTCAGAAAAGAAGCCGAATCTGAAAGAGTTTTAATGCAAGTTAATAACATAATGGAAAATCTTAAAAAAACCGGAAAACTTTATAAAATGCTTGAAAAATGGCAAATTACAAATCAATAAGGATAAAAGATGCCTTTTTATGCTGATTTACACATACATTCAAAATATTCACGCGCTACAAGCAAAGATTGCAATCTTGAAAATTTAGCAATATGGGCGCAAAAAAAAGGATTAAGTCTTATCTCCACAGGGGATTTTACACATCCTGCTTGGTTTGGTGAAATTCAGGAAAAATTAATCCCAGACGGAAACGGTGCATATAAGTTAAAACCCGAAATTGAAAAACAAATATTAATTAATCACAACAACCCGATTAGATTTATTCTGTCCGTAGAAATTTCAACAATATACAAAAAAGGGGACAAAACAAGAAAAGTTCACCATGTAGTTTTTGTTCCTGACATAAAAACAGCACAAAATTTTAGAAACAAGCTTGATGCCATAGGCAACATAAATTCTGACGGACGGCCAATTTTGGGGCTTGATTCAAGAAGTTTACTCGAAATTACACTAGAATCCGGTGACAACACATTTATAATCCCTGCACATATTTGGACCCCATGGTTTTCCGTTCTCGGTTCCAAATCAGGATTTAATTCAATTGAAGAGTGTTATGAAGATTTATCCGAACATATTTTTGCATTAGAAACAGGACTGTCTTCAGACCCTGAAATGAATTGGAGAGTTTCAAAACTTGACAAATTCAGACTTGTCTCAAATTCAGATGCACATTCTCCGTCAAAACTTGCACGAGAAGCAACAGTATTTGACACATCTTTAAATTATTTCAGTATTCAAAAAGCTCTAAAAACAGGAGAAGGCTACATTGGAACAGTAGAATTTTTCCCTCAAGAAGGCAAATACCACGAAGACGGACATCGAAAATGTAATATTTGTCTTACTCCGGAAGAAACAAAAAAATACAAAGGAATTTGTCCTGTTTGTAAAAAACCTTTGACAATAGGAGTTTTAAACAGAGTTTGTGAACTTGCTGACAGAGATTGTAATAATACATTCAAACCAAAAACAGCAGGTGAAGTATATAGCCTAATTCCTTTAGCAGAAATTTTATCAGAAATAAAAGGAGTTGGTCCATCAAGCAAAACAGTAATTAATGAATATGAAAATTTAATTGCTAAATTTAATTCAGAAATATTTATTTTGAACGAAATGCCAACAACTGCAATATCAAAAGATTATCCGATTCTTGCAGAAGCCCTTTCTCGCTTAAGAAATGGAAAAGTAATAAAACAAGCAGGATACGATGGAGAGTATGGAGTTATTAAACTTTTCAAACAAAATGAGCTGCCTAAAAAACTTAGGCATTTATAATTTAATACAACTACTTTTCTATATTTTAAAAATATTTTTTCATAACTTGATTTTATAATTAAAATCATAGGTGTAGTAATTAATATTTTACTATTTAAAAAGTTATTGTATAAATTTATTTAATTAAATATTCAATAACATTATCCACATGGCCCTTAACTTTGACTTTTCGCCATTCTTTTTCTATTTTTCCGTTTTTGTCAATAACAAAAGTAGAACGTTCAATGCCCATATATTTTCTGCCATACATTGATTTTTCTTTCCAAACCCCGTATTCTTCAGCCAAAACATGTTCCGGATCTGATAACAAAATAAAATTCAAACCCTGCTTTTCTTTAAAACCTTTATGACTCTTAACAGAATCCGGACTAACACCAATCACAGTTGCAAAATTTGTAATTCTATTAATATTATCTCTAAAATCACAAGCTTCCTGAGTGCAACCGGAAGTGTTATCTTTCGGATAAAAATACAAAACAACTCTTTGTCCGACAAAATCTTTTAAATCAAATTCAGCTTCGTTTCCCTCAATATCAATACCTGCAAATTTCATTTTATTCTCCTTTTTGTTATAATTTTTTATGAATAAATTATAACAAAAATTTTTTATAACAAACAATAATATTTTTTTGTAAAAATTATTTAAAATTTTAATCAAAACTAGCAAAATTAATTATTTTTAACCTATTATTAATAAACCAGACAAAACTTTTAAAATTCGGAGAATAAAATTGATAAAAATAACTCCCTATTTTTTATCCGCACAAAATCCTGATACAATAAGTAATCTGAATACTTCAAAAGATATTAATTCTACCCAAGGCAAATATAATGACCCATTAAATCAATGGCCGGCAAGAGGACTTGCTTATTCAAATGAAATAGGTGCGGCTATTAGCGAAATAGCTCCTAAACTAGGCTTATTATTGTGGGTTCCTGCATTGTTATATTTTGGAGCAGATATCTACGATAAATATAAAAATGATCAAAATTCCTACGATCCAAGTGCAAAAAGAGGAACAAAACAAGCAATATTTCAACTTTTAGCAAGCGTAATTCTACCTACAGCAGCTGTAAAAGTTGGACAAAAAACTGCATCCATAATTGGATTAATAGGCAAACATAAACTCACCTTACAAACTCAAGAAGAATTACATCATTTTACAATTGATTATATAAAACAAAATAAAATTCGAAATTATGCAAACAATCAAGAAGAATATTATAAAAAGTTTGCAGAAAAATTAGCCAATCACATAGATGAAACCAAAAAAGAAAATAAATTTAAAAATAAAACAAAAAAAATAATCAACTGGCTATTTAACAGAAAACAGCCAGAAGCTGTAATCATGCCTACACCTGAAAAAATCACTCAATATACAAAAGCCAATATTGAACAAATATTCAAAATTAGAGAAAAACTCGTAAATAATAAAAAGCCTAATGAATTTACAGACAAAATGTTTGAAACATTCAAACAAATCAAACGCAAATTTGCGATGTCAGCAGATTATCATGGAGATGCTACAGAAGATGCCGCAAAACAAGTAATCAAAATGTTTCAAAAAAAACAAATTTTCAAAAACAAATTACTGAAAACATTAGGTGGATTTGTAGTTTTAGGCTTGATGGTAAAACCTATAGACAAATTTGTTGAACTTTTTATTATAGACAAATTTGTGGAACCGAGCTTGACATTTTTACAAAAGAAACAAATCAACGAGTTTAAAAACAAAAATATGACTGCATAAAAATATTTTTTTAAATTTTCTATTAATTGACACAAATTTAAACATAGTCTAGAATTGAATAGAGGATACTAACCAATGCTATTCAATAAGAGATTATTGCAAATATATTTAAACAAGTTTGAATTTCCTACAGATTATGATTTTGCAAGAGCACAAAACATTATCAGCAAATGGCAAGAATCAATAAAAAACGGGAATTATGACAGAACAAAAGAAGAACAAGTTCAATCAACTTTTTTAACAAGATTTTTTGGAATAATCTTAGGCTACAGTGAAATTCACGACTCGCCAAATGAATGGTATTTGACAAATGAAGTAAAAACCGAATTTGATGGGACAAAATCTGATGGAGCATTAGGCTACTTTTCTAAAGAAAAACATATAACAAGAGCCGTTATTGAACTAAAAGACGCTAATACATCTCTTGATAAAAAACAATCTGCAAGAAAAGATTATGATTCTCCCGTAAGCCAAGCATTCAGTTATTCTACAAAATTTGACAGATGTGATTGGATTATATTATCCAATTTTAAAGAAATCAGACTTTATAACAAAGATAGAGGTCAAGGTTATTATGAAAGCTTTGAAATCCTAAAACTTGATGATGAAAAAGAGTTTAAAAGATTTTATTTTTGCCTGTCCAAACAAAATTTGCTAGACGAACACAGAAATTCTCTACTTGACAGACTCGTAAAAGATACAAGCAAAAATGAAGAAGAAATAACAAAAGATTTTTACAAAGACTATAAAAATTTAAGAAAATTTTTATTTGAACATATCTGCGAACATAATCCGAATATTGATAAAAAATGTCTTTTGGAAAAAACACAAAAATTACTTGACAGACTTGTTTTTGTAATGTTTTGCGAAGATTCAACAATATCGCTATTACCACCATTTACACTAAAAAACTATTACGAAACAGGCAAAAACTTGCCAATCCCCACAGATGAAAAAATTTGGCCTATTATCAAAGGTCTTTTTACATCAATTGATAAAGGAAACAATGATGTCAAACCTCCAATCAATAGATATAACGGCGGACTTTTTGCCTATGATGAAATTCTGGATAATATAAAAATAAAAGATTCCGCATTTGAAGAAATTATCAAACTTGCAAATTATGACTTTGAAAGTGATTTGAATGTCAATATTCTGGGTCATATCTTTGAACAATCCTTGAATGACTTGGAACAAATCAAAGCAGAAATTGACGGAATAGAACAGGATAAACAAAAATCAAAACGTAAAAAAGACGGAATTTTTTACACACCTGAATATATTACAAGATACATTGTCGAACAAACAATCGGCGCATATTTAGAAGAAAATCCCGACAAATTGGAAACAATAAAAATTCTAGACCCAGCATGCGGTTCAGGAGCATTTTTGAATCAAGCACATACATTTTTGCAAAAGCAGTATAAAATCCGCACAGAAGAAAAAATTAATTCAGAAAAATCACTAAAACGTGGCGGTCAAGAGTTTGTAAAACTAAACCTGTTTGAACACCAAAACATGGCAGAAGTCGACCGCTCAATTTTACTAAATAATATCTACGGTGTTGACCTAAACTCTGAATCAACAGAAATAACAAAACTTGCACTATGGTTAAAAACAGCTAAAAAAGATGAACCCTTGCAAAACCTTGATGAAAACATAAAATGCGGGAATTCACTGATAGATGACCCAAATGTAGCAGGCGACAAAGCATTCAATTGGAATGAAGAATTTAAAGCTATAATGGACAATGGCGGTTTTGATGTAATCATCGGTAATCCACCGTATGTAACATTATTATTAGGAAAAAATACACACAATACTAATAATAAAGATTTGTTTTTTTATAAACAATGTTATGATAATAGTCTTGAATATAAAGGAAATTTATTTGCCTTATTTATTGAACAAGCAATAAAATTAGCTAATACAAATAGTTATATTGGATTTATTATTCCGAATACAATTTTGCAAGGATTATCTTTTTCACGTATTCGAAAATATATATTAGATAATACTGAAATAAAAATAATAATAAATTTAAAATACAAAGTATTTGAAGATGCCGAAATTGGCGGAAATACAATATTAATTTTGAAAAAAAGTAAAACTAATAAAGATAATATTATCAATATCATGGAATCAAACTCGCCTGATATTTTTTTAAATTTATCTTACATTGATAATAATCAAGTTATTAATGCAAATCAATATAGAGAAAATAGTAATTATGAGTTTCTTACAAATGTAAAATATTATACATTATTTAAAAAAATAAAAACAGGTTGTATAGAGTTTAATAAAATTGCAGAATTTTATAATGGTATTAAATCAGGAAACAACAAAGAATTTCTTTGTGACCACAAAAAGAATAATTTATATTATCCTGTTATTAGAGGTAAAGATATTAATAGATATAACCTTACTTTTAATAATTGCTTTATATTATTTGATAAAACTAAATTGTGGAGTAATTTTGATGAAAATAAACTAAGCAAATGTCCCAAAATTATAATCCGACAAACTGGAGATTCTATTATTGCATGTCTTGACGAAATCGGTTATTATTCAATGGATACAACACACATTATATATAACACCAAATTAAATATTAAATACTTATTAGCAGTATTAAATTCTAAAATTTTGACTTGGATTTTCCGCAGAATTGTGGAAGAAGAAAAAAAAGCATTTGCGGAAGTAAAACTTGTAGTAGTAAAAACTCTACCAATTCCATTAGCACTTGATGAACAACAAACAAGTCTAGCACAAAAAGCAGAACAGATGATTGAGTTGAACAAACAATTACATAATGGGATTGATTCTGCAATTGAGCTTATAAAAGCTGAATATCAGCCTAAAAAAATTAGCAAAAATCTCGAAAAATTCTACACTTTAGGTATTCACCCATTTATAGAAGAACTTGAAAAACAAAAAGTTAAACTAACTCTTTCACAAAAAGAAGAGCTTATTGCTTGGTACAAAGAAAAATCAGAAAAGTTAAACCAAATCCAATCAGAAATTGACAATCTTGACAAAACTATCGACCAAGAAGTCTATAAATTGTACAATTTAACGGATGAAGAAATCAAAATTATCGAAAATAATAATTGAAGTTAAAAATCAATTGTTATTATTACTTGGAGCTTGTAAAAATGAAAATATATAATATTGTTTTTAGTCCAACTGGCGGAACTCAAAAAGTCGCGGATATCGTGGCAAAAGAATTAAGTCAAAATATTGAAAAAATTGATTTAGCAGATATCAACTTATCCGAACAGGTTTTAAATGGTGATTTAGCTATAATTGCAATGTCGTCGTTCGGGGGAAGAGCTCCTAAAGTTGCTGTTGAAAGATTAAAAAAAATTAATGGTAACGGAATTAAAACTATTGTAATAGTGGTATATGGAAACCGTGCCTATGAAGACACGCTTGTTGAAATGTTCGACGAAGCAGAAAATAATAGTTTTAATGTTATTGGGGCAATATCAGCTGTTGCGGAACATTCTATTGTCCGAAAATACGCAAAAAACAGACCAAATATAGATGATGAATTACAATTAAAAAGTTTTGCAAAAAAAATAAATGAAAAATTAAACAATTCTAATAATATAAAACCAAATATTCCAGGAAACCGCCCATATAAAACTTTTAAGGGCATAAACCTTATTCCAAAAACATCAAAAAAATGTAATAAATGCGGTTTATGTGCTCAAAAATGTCCTGTTGGTGCAATTAATATTAATAATGTTGCAGAAATTGATGCTAAAAAATGTATTTCTTGTATGCGCTGTATTTCTATCTGCCCTCAAAAAGCTAAAAAAATATCAAAACTAATAACTTTTCTTGCAGGTTGTGCGATTAAAAAAGCTTGCGTTATAAAAAAAGAAAACGAATTATTTTTGTAATTTTATATATTTATTTATATTTGTTTAAATATTCAGACAAATTATGTTTTCTTTTCATCGAATTATATGTCATTCGGCGAATTTTTCCGGTTACCAAACTGTCTGCAAATGCGCGATCATGCAAACCTCCGATTGCCCACAAAATCCCGACATAACCGTTTGCGGATGGGGAATCAAAACCATATTTGTCATTCATTTTTATTGATATTTCTAAAGCTTCTTTTGGAGAATGAGTCCATTCCAATATTTTTTTTGCCCAATACATTCTTATATAGCCATGGATTGAACCTTCTTGTTTTAATTGGTTTTGTGCTGCATTCCATAAGTCATCGTCCGTTTTTGCTTCCTCAAATTCGTGTAAAGAATATATATGTGTGCGAATATCAAGTTTATGTTGGTTTAAAGACTTGATTGCCCAAGACGGAACACTTGAAAAATCTTTAAAACTTTTTGCATAAAAACAGAAATTATCTGCAAGTTCTTTTCTTACAATCATGTCTTCCAAAAAGGATTCTTTATTCTCTTTTGAAGCGTTGCATTTTACAATTTCAAGAGCAACTCTTTGACTTGATATAAAGCCTAAATTTAAATATTTTGATAATCCTGAAACAACATTTTTTGAAGGGTTATTTTTCAATTCCGCATAATCCGAAAGTTTGTTTTGAATAAAATCTTCCAGAACGAAATCTGCTTCCGTTTTTTCTGGTGCAATATTTTGAAACTCTGTAAGAAAAGGATAAATATTATAATAAATTTTTCTTCTTATTGTTGCGGCACTGTATTCTTGCTTATTGGAAACAAATCTTGCTGGGATTATGTTATGCCCGTCAATTTCATAAATTTGGCAATTTAAATTTTTTAAATAATCTCTTTTTAATATTGGGTTAAAATCAACAATCAAAATTGACGGATTAATATTTTTTATTATGTCATAAGGCTTTTTATCTACTACAGCAAAATCAATATTCAATTTATCAAATATATTTTGAACTTGTTTTATTTGTCTGTTAATAAAGTTTTGTTTTAATTCATATTCATAATTGATTTTTGGGTGAATAATTTTTAAAGATAACCCTAAATCCTTGCTTTTTTGCAATGCAAATTGAAAAGCAAAATTATCTCTTACTCTTATTTCTCGTTCGCAAAGATATAAAACATAAGGACTTTTGACAAAATTTTCATTGTAGCGAAAAATTCTTTCAGGATTAACAATTTGTTCAACCTCAAAATTTTTAGAGACATAATCAAGTAAAGAATTTTTAGAAAATTTTGACATTAAAAAATCATAGATAAAATTTTAACATATAACATTAACCAACAATCTAATATTTTAGCTCATTTGAAATCTATTTATTTTTTTTTGAAATATTACCTAATACCTTTCAACCCCTGTTCCCTTATTATCATTGTCCTATTAATTTATAAAATGTACTTTCGTACATTAGGACTTCTCATCAATACTTACACTTACTAAATAAAAAACCGAATAACAAATGCCATTCGGTCTTTTATGGTGGAACTTGACATACGACTTAATACAACAAATTCATAAAAATATTGTGTAGTTTTGAATTTAAAGCTCTTCGACATCTGCAGTTTTTTATCCATAATTTCAAAATCATACATCTTAAAAATTGTAACAATGTTTTTATCCAAAAGACAATTCTTGAGAAGAAAAATACTTTATATAAATATCAGGGGAAAATAAGGATATTTACATGGGAAAAGTTGATTTAGGAATAAATCTTGCAAAAGATGTTGCCGCTTTTTTAAAGGCAGGAAGAGGTCATTCTTTATTACGGAAGCAGCCATCAATTTTTCATGGAATAAATCCTACACTAACTTACCCACCAACAGGTAAAACTTTTGCATTACCACGGTTTTGTACAGTTGAGATGAAACAGGCTCGACAAATGAACAGAATTGCATCAAGTCAAATAAAAGCCCCTATAAATTCAACTTTTTCTAAAGCAAGTGCTGAAGATTTAAGACGTTTGACCTCACAAACAATTGAAGACAGTTATTCAAGAGTTCTATGGACAAATCCAAAAGATGGTAAAGTTTATAACCTGTTAAAACAAGGTGAAACAGAAGATGGTAAAGTCCTTGTTCGAATTCTTGATCAAGATGGTGCATTTATTAAAGAGGCTGAGATAATGCCTAAAAAAATTGCTATTATTGATGAGTTTGTTGGAAAAAGGGGTGAATATGTACAAGCAACGCACGGTGATATGGTTGTAATATTTGCAAAAAGAAATAATCCTTTTGCCAAATATGATATTATTGAAAGAAAAAATATAGCTGATGAAAATGAAATACAGAAAATACTTAAGCAAAATAGCTATGATTACATAAATTGTTCCTTTGGGACAACAATATTTCCCAAGGACATTTGGGTTGAACTTACGGATTACAATAGTAAAGAGTTGGCTAAAATAGGTCTTGATAGAGACCTTTTGTTTAATTTTGAATATTCAAATGAGGCTCTATTCAATGCATTTATCAAAGCCAGAAAAGAATTTCCTAATAAGTTCACTGAGGATCATTTATTCGACTTTCTAAATAAACTTTCTAAAAAAGGAACTAGAGTTTTAAAAGCAAGTGGAAATGACGGACGTAAAACAGTAGAAGCAGAATTATTATTCAATAACAGAATAGAAGGAGTTGGTTCGCTATCATCTTCTGGCAAAATTTCTAATTTTTCATCATCAGGAAATTCAAGATATACACAACACTACGAAAAAGGTGAATTTGAAGTTAGCAAAACAGAGTATGGATTAAATATTACTGGTATTCCTGGTACTGATATTGATATTGGATCTATAAAATTGGGTGATATGAATGGAACTTCTTTTTCAACGCCTATCAGAGTTGCGAAACTAGCTCTAAATGACATGATGGAAGGAATTTTGTAACTTTAATCCCTTTTTTTACATTTCTCAATAAATCAGTAGATATAATTTGCCTGCATTCAAGTCAGCAATAATTTCTTCAAATATAAATGTCTTGAAAGCATTAAAAAAAGTGCCCGAAGGCACTGTAATAGTTCTAATTGTTTTAAAAGGTGGAGGTTAGGAGATTGTCTTGACCTGTTCGCGTTAAACGTGTCTACGGATTTTGCTTCAAAGAACTTACGTTTTTTTTGCAAAAGTCCTCCGCACTCTGCTCACAGGTCGTTCAAACTCTTAAAATGTGCTTTCGCACATTGGGAGTTCTCATCAATACTTACCTTCACTAAATAAAAAACCGAATAACAGATGTCATTCGGTTTTTTATGGTGGACCTTGACATACGACTTAACACAACAAATTATCAAAATAGCTTGACTGCTTTGGTTTTATGTATGTCAAAATGGTACAGTTTTTTCTTCTAACATCTGCTAAAAAATAATACAAAAAAGTGTAAAAATGAAATTAAAAAATCTCTTGATTTTGGCATGACAATCATGTAATATATAAAAACAAACCCTCTAAAAATAGAGGGTTCGTCAAATAGTCTGTCGAGCGTCTAATTCAGCAGACTATTTTTTCTTTGAAGGTTTATTATTTGGACGTGGTTCTGAAACTGTAGTTTTTGGATGACTCTCAGCATATTTTTTAGTAACATACTGTCCAGTTCCTGCGTCTCTATAATTCCTTTTCTGAGCCATTTTTGTCTCTCCTCGAAATTTTATCCCCCTTGCGACTATTAGGTTCGTACCTACATAACAATTATAGCAATTTTTTAGCTGGCATGTAAAAAAACACCCCATTTTATAGGTCTGCATGCCTAAACTGTAACATTATTTTACAAAACACATTAACTAAACAAGCAACATAAGGCAATTAAACTACCAATCTAAAGGTTTTTTAAGTTCACAATAAGGAGAAGGAAATTGATAATATGACAATTGTCCCAATTTTAATCTATATTCTTCGGCTCCTAAATTCGTAAAATTTTCAATTTTATACCTCGGCTCTGAAAACTCTTTTTTTACGAATTGACCATTTTCTTCAACACTCTTAAAATATACTTCCTTTGTATGAGGAGCAACAATCACAATTTCTTTTTTCAACTTTAAATCTTCAGGATTATTCTTATTATACTCTTCAAGTTTTGGATTTAGTACGTTTAAAATGTAATCTACAACTGGTACAAAATCCGAGTCAGTACTAAAAATATATATTAAATCTACATTATCTGTTATTGCATCAACTAGAATATCTCTAGCAATGTTAACATCTGTTTGTTTTTCTTCAGGATGCTGTGCTCTTTTATATTCGGATAAATTAAGATTTGATTTACATTTATGGCAAGTAACTCCCTCATCTTTTGTTATATTATAGTCTCTTAAAAATATAATTTCATTACAATTAGAACAATTTAGATGGCAAGAAAGATAGACTTCTCTTAACTTATATTTACCTTTTATTACTTTAACACCAGATTTTTCTAAAGCTTTTATATATGTTTCATGTTTTATCTGACTGTCTTTTGGACGATATGTATTAATAGCAGTATAAAAGTTAACTCTCAGACTACTTTTATCAACATCCTTACAACCTTTTAAAATTTTCTTTTCTATTAATTGTTTATAATCTAACCATTTTAAATTTCTAGAAAAAGGAGTTTTATGCAAATAATCAACTATTGCATAATAGAAGTTAAACCCATCAATATAAACTGCTACCCTTTTTTTAGCCATCTACTTCCCCTTTAAAAATCCGGAGGGGCCTTAAAAGGCCCCTACCTAGTCTCCGAGAGCAAGCTCTACGGCGTGTAATACTATAATTATACTTGTTAAATTTTAGATGTCAAAAATTTTATGAAATTTTATTCTTTATAATATCAGGATACATCAATTTTGCTATTAAGAAATTATATAAATGGACTATTCTGTGCAAATCAATTCCTACTTTTAGAGTAGCTAATATTAATATTATAACAAATTGTTAAGAATTTGACAAGTTTAAAGTGACAAATTTTAAGTAAAATTAAGCATGCAAACAAATTTGATATAGATAGCAAAAAAAAAATTTATGCTCAAATAATCTTTAGTTTTCAAGTCAAAAACAAAAGATTTGATTTTTATAAATTACGAAATCATCAATAAAACAGCTCTTAAATAGATAATGATAAACTTTAAAAACTTTATATCTCTTT
>CALVGY010000002.1 GCA_944327215.1 Candidatus Gastranaerophilales bacterium
CCAAAATTTCCTGGACAGTTTCAAACCTTACGCGTTTTTTATTTATAGAATCAGATAATCCACTATCTTTTGGAATATCATACCCCTTTTCACGCAAAATTTTAGCAACCTTTCTCATGGAAAGGCCTCGTCTTAATAAGCAAATTACCAATTCTTCTTTTAAATTTAACATAACAACAGTCTATGTTATAAACTGATTAGTTGACAATTGTATAAATATTTGATAGATTATAACTATCATGACAGATAATTCAAATCAATCATTAAATATATCAATCATAGAAGATTTTGATGAAAAAGAAGATATTATAATCCCTGACACAGTCTGGGGAGAAATAATTTACATCAAATATATACTTGTAGACATTATAAAAAATCCTCAAAATATCAAACGGAAAATTTTTGAACTTAAAAGACAAATCCTTTTTTTTATAAAAATGATGCAAATTAAGTAGTTTCATGTTATCATCTGCGTATGTTCGGATTTTTTAAAGATAAATTTAATAACCTTAAAGAAACAGTTTCAAATACAGCCCAAGCGCTTGTTAACAACGTTGTAAATTCAGTTGAAAAAGAAGAAGAATTCTCTGAATTCGTTCTTGATGATATGGAAGATATGCTTATTAGCGCCGATCTAGGAGTTAATTATGCTTGTGAGTTGGTTGACAAATTGAGAGATCAAACAAAGATTAAGCCATCTGACGTAAAAAAATATCTTAAAGAAGAATTTTTAAAAACCCTGCAAGAAGCAGGAAGCACAGAATTAAACGTTCAAGACGGTCTAAACATATATTTTATATGCGGTGTAAACGGTGTTGGAAAAACGACCTTAATCGGGAAACTAGCTTACAAATTCAAAAATAACGGGAAAAAAGTTTTAATCGCAGCGGGCGATACATTTAGAGCTGCTGCAGAAGAACAACTTGATATTTGGTCTAAAAGAGCAGAAGCATCTATTGTAAGACGTGACAAGGCCGATCCTGCATCAGTTGTTTATGAAGCGATTGAAAAAGCTCAAAAAGAAAATTTTGATGTAATTTTGGTGGATACCGCAGGTCGTTTACAAAATAAATTTAATTTAATGGAAGAATTAAAGAAAATTAAATCCGTTATAGACAAAAAAGCTCCTGAAGCATTGAGAGAATGTATGCTGGTTCTGGATGCAAATACAGGACAAAATGGACTTCAGCAGGCAAAAGTTTTTACAGAAGCTGTAAATCTGACATCAGTTGCCTTAACAAAGCTTGACGGATCAGCAAAAGGTGCAATAGTTCTTGCTATCGCAAAAGAATTAAAGCTTCCTGTAAAACTTGTCGGAGTCGGCGAAAAAATGGAAGATTTGAAAACATTTAATAACGAAGAATTTATCGAGGCTTTATTTGAATAAACTTAAATCAACAAAAACAAAATTAGGAAACGAAATAGAATTATTAGGCGAAAAAAATTCGAAGTCGCTTGTCATTGGGGTATTTCACGGGGATGAACCGCAAGGAAAATTTCTGATTAATGAATATTTAAAAACACACTCCAACACAAACCTTTTATTTATCCCCTGCCTTAATCCGGACGGGCTAGAACTTGGCAGACGGACAAACTCAAACGGTGTTGATTTAAACAGAAATTTCCCGACAAAAAACTGGGAATTAACCGAAAAAAATGAATTTTTTGGCGGAGAAAAAGCAGCAAGCGAAATAGAAACCAAATTTCTTATAGACATAATCAATGAATATAAACCGTCATTAATCCTGACACTTCACGCACCTTTTAAAGTTGTCAACTATGATGGTCCTGCAAAAGAAATATCTGAAAAAATTTCAAAAATTATTAATTATCCTGTCGAAGCTTCTATAGGTTATCCAACACCTGGCAGTTTTGGAACCTATGTAGGAATTGAAAGGCAGATTCCGACAATTACACTTGAATTAGACGAAACCTGCCCTGTTGAAAGTTTATTAAAACCAGTATATAAAATATTTGATATTTTATAGATTCATTTTTATTTAATCTATATATTTACTTTGACAGAAAATATATTTTTTTAACATGTCAAACTTTTTTGACTTAAAGTATTGAAAAAAGGAAATTCGTTATTTTTCAAATCAAAGATTTTGCTGTACAAACTTATATCTTCTTCAATTGGAACAAAATATGATATAGTTTTTTTTGTCTTTTCATCATACATTTTAATCTTTTTGTACCCTTCGGGTACTGCAACATTTTTAATATCATTTAAGTCTGACATCATTAATCTCCTATATAATATAAATTGAGTTTTTATTATATTGATTAGAAAAAGTTACCCCAGAATCTATCCCATGCAGTCCTGTTTTCATCAGGGTGAAAATGTTGACCGTCGATTAAAAGAGAATCACCAACCGGAACTTCTGCTAAATCATAATCGTTATAACGCATACATTTTTCACTATCAATTATTGTTTCAGGCTTATATTTACCTTTTATATTATTGGTAGAGGACAAGGAACCTTTAGGAAGTAGGAAGTCACGTCTAACTTCACCGAGGAGCTTTTCTTTCTTAAGCTTGACAAGAATATTACCATCTTTATCCACTGTAAATGAATAATCTTCACCATATCCATATTCTTGAGCTTTTTCTACTTGTTCATTTGATGTTTTTATTTTTAGTTCTAAACTTTCTTTTTCTTCTTGTTCCCATTTTTGTTTTTCTAAAGCGTATTGATAATTCTCATATTCTTTTAACTCTTTAGAATCAATTGCATCTATCTGTAATTTTTGACCAGGTTTTAATCTATCAGGATCATCCAAATTATTTAATTTTACAATTTGGGATACAGAAGTATTATATCTTCCTGCAATATAACCTAAACTTTCACCATCTCTTACAGTAATTGTAATTCTTGTTGGTTTCGGTTTTGGAACAGGTTTGAGCTTTTGACCTCCTTTAGAGTTTGCTTCTGCATAAACCGAATTTATTTTTACTTCTTGATTTGCAGATTTAACCGTTGCACTATTTTGTACAGCAGATGATGTACTTGCACCTACAGATGATGTTTTGTCAACCATATGTATCTCCTTTTTAGTATAACTATTACGTATATACTTAATAAATATTTTTTATATATAAAATTGCTATTGAATTAAACTATTTTTACATTAGTTAACATAATAAATATTTTTGTTGTAAAATTTAGTAAAAAAGAGGAATTTTCATATGAAATTACACAATTCTTATACAAACCAACTTGAAGAATTTACACCAATAGAAGAAAACAAAGTTAAAATGTATGTTTGCGGGCCAACAGTTTATGATTACGCGCACTTGGGACACGCAAGATGTTATATAACTTGGGATGTTTTATACAGATATTTAAAATTCAAAGGGTATGACGTTACATATTGTCGAAACGTAACAGATGTTGATGACAAAATTCTTAAAAAAGCAGAAAAAGAAGGAAAAACTCCAGAAGAAGTATCCCAATATTGGTATGAGCAATTCTCAAATTCTATGAAAGCCCTAAACACTTTAAAACCAGACATTGAACCTTTTGCAACAAAAACTTTAGGCGAAATGATTGGTATGGTAAAAGATTTAATAAATAAAGGCTTTGCATACGAAGTTGAGGGAGATGTATATTTCAGAGTAAAACAATTCCCTAAATACGGCTATCTTTCAAAACAACCGATTGACCAATTGGAAAGCGGTGCAAGAATTGAAATAGGAGAACACAAAGAAGATCCTCTTGATTTTGCACTATGGAAAAAAGATGAAAAATTTGGGTATAAATCACCTTGGGGCATAGGCAGACCTGGCTGGCATATTGAATGTTCTGCAATGAGCAGAAAATATTTAGGGGAAACAATTGATATACACGCAGGCGGTGCTGATTTAATATTTCCACACCACGAAAACGAAATTGCTCAATCAGAATGCGCGAACGGATGCAAATTTGTAAATTACTGGCTGCACAACGGCTTTGTAACAATAAACAAAGAAAAAATGTCAAAATCTTTGGGAAATTTCTTGACTATTGATGAATTATTAAAAAGATATGACTCAAATACTATAAGATTTTTCATTTTGACAAACCATTACAGAATGCCTGTAGAATTTTCTGATGAAGCTCTATCTTCTGCACAAGCAGGCGTAAAACGTATGCTTAACGCTAAACGCACAAAAATTAATGAAGATTTAGATATTACAAAAACAGAAGAATACAAAGCATTTACAGAAGCTATGGACGATGATTTGAATACATCTAAAGCTCTTGCTGTACTTTTTGATCTTACAAGTAAAGCAAATAAAGATGATAAAGATGCATTTACAATCTTGTATAAATTGGCATCTGTACTCGGCTTCACATTTGAAAAAGCAACTCTTTCTGAAGATGAATTAAAAAATGCAGTAAAACACGTTTCAGAAAGACTTGAACAAAATTTCAACACAATGGGAGAATTAATTGCATATAGAAAAGAAGCTCGTGACAACAAAAATTGGGCTATTTCCGACAAAATAAGAGATGCATTAGATGAAGTTAATATTGTTCTAAAAGATTCCAAAGAAGGAACTGTCTGGGAAGTTAAGTAAATATTTTTTAATAAACTGGCAAAAAATATTTTTATATAACTTATACAGAATATGGTAGATATTAATATTACAACAAATACAAGATTGCCTTTCGCTCCAAAAGAAGTTGGAAAAACTTCTGACGGAAAGATTATTTATGAATCAAAAAATCCTAAGACAGGAATAACTAAGTTTACAATCCCTGAAGAAAATAAAGACAAATTTGAGAAATTAGTTCAGGAAATTCATAAAAAATACGGGAAATATGAAATAGAGCCTGAAAAAAAATTCGCCAAATTATCTCATTACGCAACACTTGGCGGAGCAATCTTAGGCGGAGCGTTAACAGCTTCTCTTATCAAAACCAAATCAAAATTGGGAAAATTTGGGAAAACTATTGGCGGTGCATTGGGCGGTGTAGTTGTTGCAAGTTTAGCTTTAGCCTGCACAATATTATATCCGCTAATAAAATATACAAAAGAATTAAAAAATTTAGGCTACAAACACTTGGAAACAATACCGCTGCTTAAAGGTCAAAAAGAAGAAGTAATTAAACCAGAAGAAAAAGAACAACCGAAAACTGAAAAACAATAATTGTTACTTTTGCTTGTTTTGTCATATAATAAGTGTATGAAAAAATTATTATACGCAATTTTAGTTTTTAGTTTTATATTAACTCCAACTCAGGCACAAATAATGCCAAATATTCCGCTTGCAACACTTCAAGCAGCACAACAATCTGCAATGCAGCCGCAAGGTCCATCCTCAGAAGTTGTTAGAGTCGGAATTGGAACACAAAATTTCGGTACTTATCAATACAAAAATATAACCATTTTTGGAACAGGGGATACACAAATTTATGATAACAAAATGCTTATAGGGAATTATCCTCCAAATCAGGAAATTTCTATATCATATAACAACGGGCAATTCAGTATTTATACACCCGGAAATATTTTCCCTGAAAAAATTGATGGCCCTATTCAAATAACAAGCAACTTTGGCCTTCTTGGCGTCTCAGGTTTAAAACGTGCAGGCAAACAAGCGCTATATCATGGAGCATTTGAACTTACCCCTAATAAAAATGGGACATTCAACCTTGTTAATATGATTGAAGTTGAAGATTATCTAAAAGGCGTTGTTCCAAATGAAATGCCTGTAAGCTTTGGACTTGAAGCCTTAAAAGCTCAAAGTGTTGCGGCAAGAAATTATGTACTGTCTCCTAGAACTAAAGCTTCAACAAATTACGATGTAGTAGACAGCGTTGCAAGTCAGGTTTATTTTGGAGCAAATACTGAAAAACCTTTATCTAATCAAGCAGTTGAAGAAACAGAAGGTATTGTTGCTATATACAATTGGGAATTGATTTTAGCTCAATATTCATCAACTGCAGGCGGTTATACAGAAAGCTATTCAAATGCGTTTTCAGATCCGAAAACAAAAGAATTTCCATCACCAGAAAAACCTTATTTGAAAGCAAAAGCAGACATCATTGGTCAACCCCCGCTAAATAAAGAAGAAGATGCCGCAAAATATTATAAATCAAAACCTGATGCATACGATATCAGATCTCCTTATTACAGATGGGAAAGGGAATGGAATGCTCAAGAATTGAAAAAAGCTCTTGAAACAACTCTCGTTTCACAATCAACAACAGGTTTTGTACATCCGGCATTCAAAAAAGATGACAAGTTAGATGACTTGGTTGAGCTAAAAGTTGTAAGACGAGGAGACTCCGGAAAAATTATTGAGATGGAAGTTATCACCAAATCGCAAAAATATAAAATTTTTAAAGAACTTGTTGTCAGAAGACTTTTGACAAAAGATGGTAAAGCACTTCCAAGCGCGAATGTAGTATTTGATAATATTAAAGATGAAAATGGAAATCTTATATCAGTCCACGCATACGGCGGCGGTTTTGGACATGGGGTCGGAATGAGCCAATATGGTGCAGGATTTATGGGATCTGAAATGCACATTCCTTATGATAAAATTTTGCAACACTATTACAGCGGTATAACTCTTTCAACAAAACCTGTTATTATCTCAACTGATATAGGACAACAATCTATAACCCAACATTTTTATTCTAAAAATAAAAAAGCAAAAATCATAATTGACAACAAATTTGGAGTAGGCAGTTTGACTGTTGACATAAACGGTTTTAAACAGAATTATGAACTTCCGAAAGAAATGCTTGGATTTAAAAGATATTCAGAAATTGACATTTCAAAATATCTAAAAAAAGGACGTAATACAATTACATTTACCTCTTCTGAATTTTTTAATAGTTCAGTAAGAAAAGGGATTAGATTATATGTGGAGCTGGTAGAAAAAGATGACGACGGATACATCTGGCAATAAAAATACAGAAAAAACAACAAGCGTACTCAAAGCTGCATGGATTATTGCAGTAGTTACAATCATAAGCAAACTTATAGGTTTTATAAGAGATGTTATTATAGCTAATTATTATGGAGCAACACTTGTATCTGACGCATATTATTATGCTTATCAAATCCCATCTCTGTCACTTATTTTATTAGGCGGAGTAGGAGGGCCTTTCCACAGTGCAACAGTTGCAGTGTTTTCAAAACTTATACCAAATTTACAAAACAAACCAGAAGAAGCTGTTAATAAGTTATATTCAACTTTTATGACTGCAACTACAATATTTTTCCTTGTACTATCAGTCATAATGTTTGTATTCCCGCGTCAGATTATGGGATTAATCATATCTAACGGTTCTGCTGATATGATTAATTTAGCGGCTGAACATTTAAAAATTATGACTCCGCTTTTAATCATCGGTGGAATTGTCGGAATTTATTATGGAATTTTAATTATTTACAGACAGTTTATGCTGCCAAATTTATCCCCAATCATTATGAGTGCAGCTATAATCGGAGTTGTTATGGCTGTTCCAAATGACAATAAAGGGTATGCTCTTGCTTGGGCAACTACAATCGGTGCAATATTACAACTTGTAATCCAATACCCGAATGTTAGAAAATTAGGTTTTAAATGGAGACCGAACTTTGAATTTACAAATAACCCCAATTTTAAAGAGATAATGGAACTTTTATTCCCTGCAGTACTAAGCTCAACTGTTGGACAAATTCATATTTACGTTGATATGTTTTTCACATCGTCAATTTCTGAAGGGGCTTGGACAGCAATCGGTTATGCAAATAGAGTTTTTCAATTCCCTGTAGGGATTTTGGTTACAGCATTTTTAGTTCCTTTGTTTCCAATTTTTTCAAGACTCGTAGCTGAAAAAGATTTGGAAGGAATTAAAACATATTTTAATAAAGGAGTCGGTGTTCTATTCTTTGCTGCAATTCCTATTATCATAGGAATTTTAACAGTCGGAATGGATGCTGTTAGATTAATTTTTGAACGTGGAGTATTCGATGCTAACGCAACATTTATGGTAACTGAGGCATTATGGTTCTTGTCTGTTTCTATATTACCTTATGTATTCAGAGATTCTATTACAAGAGTTTACTACTCTTTTAATGATTCCAAAACTCCTTTTATTGTTGCATTTTCATCAATCGTCTTAAAATATTTGCTTAACGTAATATTTATAAGCAAAATGCACATGGGAATAGGCGGTATTACACTATCTACATCACTTGTAACTTTATTCAATGCATGTGTCCTTGGAAGTTTAATTTACAAAAAAGTCAGAATGGATTACAAAAGCCTATTTACAAATTTATTAAAAATGACTATTGCCGGTTTAATTTCACTTATATTATGTTTTGGCTTGGCATACGGTTTTGATAAATTCGTAAATATGCCTAAAGCATTATTTGAAATAATAAAAATTACATCAGTAGGTATTGTATGTCTTGTAACTTATACAGGATTAAATTTAATATTCAAAATGGAATATGCAAATGAATTAGCTCAAAGATTTATGCACAAAATTAGAAAATAAAATTTGTTTATAAAAGACCCTGAAACAAGTTCAGGGTGACAAAGGTAATAAGTCATTCCGAACTCGTTTCAGAATCTCGAAATCTAAAATTTAAAATCAACCGTCATTCCGAACTTGTTTCGGAATCTCAAAGTCTAAAATAACAAATCAACCATCATTCTGAACTTGTTTCAGAATCTCAAATATTAATAGACAAAAATTTATGACTAACAAAACTGGATATATTTACATACTAACCAATAAAAATAATAACGTTTTCTATATAGGAGTTACTTCTAATCTAAAGAAGAGAATATGGGAACACAAAAACAAAGTTGTTGAAGGATTTTCAAAAAAGTATAATTTAAACAAACTTGTATATTATGAAGTTGGAGAAGATATATTAAGTGCAATTGAAAGGGAAAAACAGCTTAAAAACTGGCATAGAGAATGGAAAATTAATCTTATAAAAACACAAAATCCTAATTTTAAAGATTTATATGATGATATTTTGTAATATTTTATTATAGAAAAGAGACCCTGAAACAAGTTCAGGGTGACAAAGGTAATAAGTCATTCTGAACTCGTTTCAGAATCTCGAAATCTAAAATTTAAAATCAACTGTCATTCTGAACTTGTTTCAGAATCTCAAAAGATAAATATAAACATACATTAATTAATTTTTTGCATTATAATTTTATATAGGAAAAGGATATGATTTTACAAAATAAAGAAAAAATTAAAGAAGTATTAGAAAATGATGGCGTAATTGCATACGTAACAGATACCGTATGGGGGTTGGGTTGCCTGCCAACATCTGAAAAAGCAGTAAAAAAAATTTATGAAATAAAAAAAAGAGAAGCCCAAAAACCTTTAATTTTAATGTCTAACGAAACATACAATTTGCTTGAATATGTAAAACCAATACCAAAAATTGGTTGCCAATTAATAAAAAAATATTTCCCGGGAGCACTCACACTTGTCGTTGAAAAAAGTGACAAAACACCATATTTTATGACATCAAATATGGAAACAGTCGGGATTAGAGTTCCTGATAACGAAGTTTTTAAAGAAATTTGTGAAATAACTCCAGGTCATGTTCTTGCAACAACAAGCGCAAACCTATCACATCAACCATCTGCAAAAACTTATGAACAAGCATTAGAAAATATGCAAGGGCTGGCAGATTTAATCATTCCTGATTACGGTCATATATGCAAAGGGCTTGAATCAACTGTTTGCGGAGTATTTGGAGATGATGTAAAAATCTTCCGTCAAGGCGCAATAAAAATTGAATTATAAATTTAAATAAGTTCTGATGCTCGATAAGAACTTCTTACCAAAGGTCCAATTTGATAGTGCTTTATACCAACTTTTTCAGCTAACTGTTTTAATTTCTCATACTCTTCAGGAGTATAATATTTAGAAACCTCTAAATGAGCTTTGGATGGTTGAATATATTGACCTATTGTCAAAATATCACAGCCAACATTTTTCAAATCTACAAGAGTTTCTTCGATATCTTCAAAGGTTTCACCCAATCCAATCATCAACCCTGATTTTGTTAGGATATCGCTATTATCTTTAATATATTTCAAGACTTCCAATGAGCAATCATAATCACCTTGAGGACGTGCTGTTTTAAAAACATTCCTTACCGTTTCAATATTATGATTAAATACATTTGGATGTGCTTTTATAATTATATTTAAAGAATCTTTATTTCCCTTAAAATCAGGAGTTAAAATTTCAATTTTAACATCTGGAGATATTTTTCTGATTTCATAAATGCAATTTGCAAAATGTTCTGCACCGCCATCAGGCAAATCATCTCTTGTAACAGATGTTATTACTGCATATTTAAGTCCTAAGTCTTTTACAGCTTCAGCAACATGAGATGGCTCATTCAAATCCAATGGTTCAGGGCTTGAACAGTTGATATTACAATATTTGCAATTTCTTGTACAGTTATTCCCCATAATCAAAAATGTCGCAGTATTTTTTGTGTAACATTCATTTTTATTAGGGCAACGAGCATTTTCGCATACGGTATTTAAACATTTTGTTTTTAAAATTCGACGTACATTGCGAGTCTTGTCCGTATCTATAATTGGTCGTTTTAAATAATCAGGTAATCTTTTATGCATAATATAATCATAATACCAAAATTTAATATGACAAACCTTAATTAATAATATATTTATTGTATAGACATATTTACAAAAACAATTATTATATAAATATGGAAACCAATGAAATTTACAAATTGATTTTAGAAAAATTTAATTCTCCATCATTAAAAAATTATCTTGATATACTTGAGTTATGCTCAAATAACATTAATAAAAATTACAACGATGTCAATGCTCATTATATCAAATCAATGGCTCTTTTTGGCATTGCGACTCTTGTAGATAAAGTAGATGAAGTATATGCATATAATCATAATGAAGAAGTTCAACATTCTAGTTTGCGTAATGGGGAATTAATGAGAAAAATTGAAGACAACTTTAAATTAGCAGACAAGGCTGTTGAAGAATTTAACATAGCTTACAATATGGATAATAAAATTATTGAAAAACATCCATATTTGAAAGTAATTGTTGAATATCAAATGACTGGAGTAAAGTATTTATTTTCACGCCCAATACCTTCTAAAGATATTTGTGACTTAATATTCCAAAATAGCAAATGGACTTTTATAGGAATTATAGGTACTTTATGCGTGTTAGCAACAATTCTGGCAATGACTTTGGGCGATGAGGTACTTGGAGTAAAATTTATTTTTGCAAGTATGATCATTATTATAATATCAATATTTCTTTACCCTAATGAAAATAAAAGACTCCTGAATAAATATAAACAATTCATAATAAAATAACATTAAACCTACTAGCAAAAATATTGATTTTCATGACTTAAAACGTTATAATATATGTAAGTAACAACAGGAGTAAAAGTATGAAAAAATTTATAACACTATTATGTCTATTATGCTTTGCCGGATGTGCGTATGCAGAAGTTTATGAAGTTCCTGGCTCTCAAGTAGTAACCGAAGAAGAAGTTCAAGTTCAACAAAATGAAAATGACAAAACTAAGACAGAAACCAAAGTTGAACGTAAAAAAATATTACGCCACAGAGATCTTAACCCAACAAATTCTTATTGGAATTTTGGAAAAGTTCCTTTCTGGACAGGCACTATTTAAACAAACATTCAAAAATGCCCTCTGAATATGTTGGATGGGCAAAACATACTTTTTTTAAATCATCAATAGCTATGTTATTTTGCATAGCTATTGTTATTTCTTGGATTAATGCGGAAGCTTCTTTTGCAACAATATGAGCTCCAACAATTTTTCCGTTTTGAGAAAGTATTTTAATAAATCCATCAGTACAATTGTCACAATGCGATTTTCCAAGAGCTGAAATCAATAAATTTGATTTTTTATAACTTCCTTCATCCAAATCCTGTTCACGTTTACCGACCCAAGCTATTTCGGGACAGCCATAAACTACAGACGGAACTAAATTTTCATCAAATTCAACTCCCGAAACTTCTGCCACAGCCTGTTTTATTGCAAAATGCGCTAATTGAATTTTTCCGCACGCATCACCAATACAAGTTACATTTTTAAAATCATTTTCAGGCTTGCGACCAACAGCTAATAGAACAAGTTCAGGTTCCAAAATATCTCCTGAAGATAAATAAACCTTTTTATCTTCAATCTTTCCAACAGAATTTGCTAGAAACATCTTTATTTTTTTAGCTTTAAAAATTCTTTCAACTCTTTTGGAAACTTCAACATCAGCTAAAGGAAGCAAATGTTCCGCAAGCTCAACAATAGACACTTCTACATCAAATGCAGCAAAAATCTTTGCCCATTCAATCCCAATAGCACCTGAACCGATTATTAAAATACTTTTTGGCAAAGTATCTAAATTTAAAACATCATCAGAACTCAACACAAATTGATGATCAAATCTAAGGTTTGGAAAATCTTTCGGCTTTGAACCTGTTGCAGTGATTATACTTGAGCATTCATAAATTTTGTCATCAGCCAATATTTGATTATTAGATACAACTTTTGCCTCTGCATTTACTGTCTGCACACCGCAGTTTTTCAATGCTAATTCAAGAGATTTTCTGATTTTTTCAACAACTTTGTCTTTGCGTTCCACAACTTTTTTATAATCAACAGACAAGTTTTCAACATTTATACCAAGTTCAGACGCTGACTTCATCTCTTCGTACAATTCAGCCGAATGTAAAATTGCTTTTGTCGGAATGCAACCTCGATTAAGACATACACCACCAACTTTATCTTTTTCAAACAAAACAACAGATAATCCTTTAGCTCTTGCCTGAAAAGCAGCTGTATAACCGGCTGGCCCTGCACCTATTATACCTAAATCAAATTTGCAATTTTCACTCATTAAATTATTCCCTTGTATAAACTCTTGGCAATCTTACCTTTAAGCGGCAAGTCAATTCGTAATTTATTGTACCTAATATTTTTGCCCACTCATCAATTGTATGATTTTCATCCAACAATGTTATGATATCACCTAAGTTCGCATCTACTCCTGTTATATCAAACATCATCTGATCCATTGTAATATTACCGACTTGCGGAACTTCTTTGCCGTTTAAAACAGCTGAAATCTTATTGGAAAGTCCGCGAGGAACACCATCTGCATAACCCAAAGGAACCGTTGCAATTTTTCTTGTTCCATGAGCCGTAAATGTATGCCCATAGCTAATTCCTTCCCCGTCTTTTGCCTCATGAATATTTACAATTCTGGCTTTTAATGACATTACAGGTTTAAGATCAGGTTTTCTAACTTCACCGTCTTCAGGCAAATCAGGATAAAGCCCGTATAGAGCGATTCCAGCTCGTCGCATATTTGAATTTGGGACATCATAACACATTGCACCTGCAGTATTTAAAATATGTAAAAGCAAACCTTTAGTATCAACTTGTGAAATAACTTTATTCCATCTGTCAATTTGAATTTGAGTTTTTTCTCTGTTTTCAGCATTTGCAAGATGTGTAAATATTCCGCGAAAATCTAAATAATCAGCATTTCTGACATCTTTTATAAAATCCACTGCATCATCTACAGATACACCGATTCTATTCATGCCGGTATCAAGTTTTACATGAACCTTTGGTTTTATACCTGTTCTTTCATAAGCCTGATGACAAGCTGCTAAATGTTCTTTTGAAAAAATTGCGATTGCTAAATCAGCCTTAACAGCACTTTCAACAGCCCATACAGGTACTGCTCCCAAAACTAAAATTTCACAATTAATCTTAGCTTGTCTTAAATCAACACCCTCATCAATAGATGCAACACCCAACATATCGGCACCTGATGCTAATAATGTCGGAGCTAACATAACAGATCCGTGCCCATACGCATCAGCTTTAACAACAGCCAATAACTTAATTCCTTCCGGAGTATTTTTTCTTATTGAGCGCATATTATATGCAATATTTTCTAAATTAATCTCAACCCAACTGTCTCTATGAATGTTTACATTTGTTTGTCTTACATTTTTCATAATAACTTTAGTATATTACCAAATTGAAATAAGAGCAAGAAATTTGTGCATAAAAAAGGATATTGAACGTTTATAATAAGGAGTTGAAATTGATTAAATTTATTTGTACTATAATATAAATATGGACAGAAAAGAATTTATTAACGCAAAACGTATCGTTTTCAAATTTGGAACAAATATTTTAAGAGGAGATGATGGTTACGTATCTCTCCCTAGAGTTTTTTCATTTATTGAAGATCTTGCACATCTTGCAAGACAAAGTAAAGAAGTTATCGTAATCACATCAGGCGCAGTAGGACTTGGTAAAAAAAGATTAGGCATTGAAAGCACCGAAGGTGTCGCACTAAAACAAGCTTGTGCTGCAATCGGTCAAGGCAAATTGATGTCGATTTACGAAACTGGATTTGATACATACGGACTTATTGCCTCTCAAATTCTTTTAACAGAAGATGATTTTTCTTTAAGGCAAAGGTACTTAAGTCTTAGAACAACGCTAAACAAGTTGCTTGAGCTTAAAGTAATTCCTATTATCAACCAAAATGATACAGTATCAACTGTTGAAGTTCACCCGCAGTATGAACATATGCAGGTATGTTTTTCTGACAACGACAAGTTATCTGCGCTTGTTGCAAGTGAATTAGATGCTGACTTACTTGTAATCTTATCAGATGTAGAAGGCTTGTACGATAAAAACCCTAAAACAAATCCTGATGCAAAAATTATCCGCACAGTAGAAGAAGTTACAGACGAAATATTATCTCTCGGAACAGATGCGTCAGAAGGCGGAAGAGGCGGAATGAGAACAAAACTTAAAGCTGCAAGAATGGTAACAAGATTTGGCGGGAAAGTTCTTATTGCTAACGGTAAAATTCCTTATGTTATCAAGAAAATATTTGACGGAGAAGAAATAGGCACAATGTTCCTTCCTCAACCTGAGAGTATGTCTGATAAAAAACGCTGGATTGGTTATGCTACAAATATTATTGGTCAAATCGTAGTTAATCAGGGTGCTAAAAAAGCACTTTTAGAACAAAAAAGCTTGCTACCTATCGGGGTTTTAGATGTAATACACGAATTTAATAAAGGTGATGTTGTTTCTATCCTTGACGAAAACAAAAATGAAATCGCAAGAGGCATAGTAAATTACAGCTCTGATTCCTGCAGAAAAGTAATAGGCAGACATTCTGACAATATTATGGAAATTCTTGGATTTAAAAACTACGATGCAATTATCACTAGAGATAATATAACTCTTTTATAAATCCTGCTTACCTAAAAAATTTTCCAAACAAGGAGAGAAAAGAAATGATTGACTTTGTAAAAATTGCAAAAGACGCAAAAGATGCTTCTTTAAAAATTGCAGATTTATCAACAGAATTGAAAAACACTGCATTATTAAAAATTGCAGATGAAATCGAATTGAATAAAGAAGAAATTTTTGAAGCTAATAAAACAGATTTGGAAGCTGCAAAAAGTCTTGTAGAATCGGGCGAACTTACAAAATCGACATTTAATCGTCTAAAACTTGATGAAAATAAAATGCGTGATATGATTCAAGGTATTAGAGACATTGCAAAACTTGAAGATCCCGTAAATAAAAAGCTTTTAGTAAGAGAGCTAGATAGCGACCTAACTCTATACAAAGTATCTTGCCCTATCGGAGTTTTAGGGATAATCTTTGAGGCAAGACCTGATGTTATTGCACAGATTTCATCACTTGCAATAAAATCAGCAAATGCTGTAATTTTAAAAGGCGGAAAAGAATCAATAAACACAAATAAAAAAATTCTATCAATAATAAATTCTGCACTCGAAAAAATCGAAGGATTTCCAAAAAATGTTATCCAACAAGTATTCACACGTGATGATGTAGCAGAAATGCTAAAATGCGACAAATATATTAACTTGATAATTCCAAGAGGCGGAAATAAACTTGTTAAATTCATAAAAGAAAATACAAAAATTCCAGTACTTGGTCACGCTGACGGAATTTGCCATATATTTGTAGACGAAAGTGCTGATCTTGATATGGCAATAAAAGTTGTAACAGATGCAAAAACTCAATACCCGAGTGCTTGTAATTCTGTAGAAACTTTGTTAATTCATGAAAAATTTCCTAAAATTGATAACCTGCTTGCAACATTGCAATTATCAGAAATTCAATTGATAGACAAACCAGAAAGCTGGTCACACGAATACGGAGATAAAATTTTATCATTCAAAACCTTAAAAAATGTTGATGAAGCAATCGAACATATTAATACATTCGGTTCAGGCCATACAGATAGCATTATTACAAAAAATATAGAAAATGCGGAAAAATTTATGAACAAAGTTGATTCCGCAGGCGTATATTTTAATGCATCTACAAGATTTGCAGACGGTTTCCGCTACGGTTTCGGCGCCGAAGTCGGGATTTCTACAAATAAAACTCATGCAAGAGGCCCTGTAGGACTTGAGGGTTTAACAATTTATAAATACAAACTTGTAGGTAACGGAAATATCGTAAAAGATTACGTTGACGGAACCAAACATTTTAATCATAAAGATTTGAAAAATGCATAAAAAAGGAGAGGTGTCCGAGTGGTTTAAGGTGCGGATCTCGAAAGTCTGTGAGGGGTAACACTCTCCGTGGGTTCGAATCCCACCCTCTCCGATTTTTATTTTTTTTGATAATAAATAAATATAAAAAGAATTTTACCTTATGGATTTTAATTTAATGGGACATTTTACATTTGTTCTTTAATATTTATTTTATCTTTTACAAATAAGCATTGAATATATTCCGATACAAACTCTTTACATTTTTTAATTTTTATAAAATTAATAGCAATTTTCAATCTTGACATCTTTTCGAAAAAAAAACAAATAACAAAATATTTTTTGTAAGGGAATATATATGCTAAAAGTTGAACCTATCTTATTTAATAAATTAATCAATAATGCATCAAGAACAAAAAGAGAAATTACAAATATGAAAAACATAGGCTTAACTCAAAAAGAAATTTTGCTGGAAACAATTGCTCGCAATAATAATTTATCTAATCCTGAATTTAGCAATGCTTTAAATGAAATGTTTATAGAAATGGCTAACGGGAATTTTTCAAAAGGTGTAGAAATAATTAAAAAATTTATCCCTAATCAAGCAGCAATAAAACAAACAAAATTAGGGACAGCAGTAATGGCTGAAGGTTGGGAAAAACCAATTGTATTTCCTCAAACTAAAGACTTTAAAATGCTTGAATGGGCTGATAAGCCGGATGTTTTAACAACTGAAGAGCTATGGGCTGCAGCTTATGGTAAAAAGCCTGCATTAACAATGGGTGCCGTCGGGAATTCAAACATCAAACCGGAACAAGTTTTAGGTGGTTGCTCTATGACCAAGAAAGAATTATCAGCAAAATATGAACAAGGAATTGAAGATTTTTACAATCCTATATTTGCATATTTGAAAGAATGCGGAGCTAATCCGCAAGATATTGGATTTGCATTTGCACACAGCGACTGTGGTGTTGACCGTGCAGTAAGAAATGTTGTTGAAAAAAATAATTTAAAAGGATTTGCAACCACCCCAACAGAATACACTCAATATCTTAGAGGAAAAGAAATGCCACCGTCTGACGAATTTCCAAATGGTTTTATCTTAGCAGATTTTCCGTTTCCAAGTGTATTAACAAGAAATGGAGGTCAGATAGAAGACTATGCAAATGTATATAGCAAAATGGTAGGAAAAGAAATGCCGTTAGGAGTTTTCGGAGGTGGCGAACATGCTTTCACAAGAGATGCAAGAGAAGCATTATTTGGGAAAAACGGTTCACAAGCAGTTCCTGTAGATATTATGAAAGACAAATTTAATATAGTAATACCCGCTACTAATGAAAATGGGGCTGTTACAAATGCTGCTCGTGATATGCTTGAAAGAGTAAACGGCTCTCCTTACGAGCAATATAAATATGCTTTCAGATATTACTTACCAAATAACACAAAAAAATCTGATATAGCACAATATGACCCTCAAGCATCTATTGCTACAATTGCATATACGCAATTAGCAAAAGCTGGGAAAATTGGGAAATAAGATTTTACCTTATGGATTTATATATAAAGGTATTTAAGATTTAACTTGTTTTGTGTATTTTATATAAAGCAGGGAATTTGCTATACACAAATGCTTAATCTTCTGCAATTTATAAAATGAAAACACAAAATAAGGAGCTTTGCATGTTTAAAAATTTAACTAAAGAATTAAAAGAATTTATCTTACGAGGTAACGTTCTTGATATGGCAGTTGGTATAATTATAGGTGCAGCGTTTGGGAAAATTGTTGATTCTTTAGTAAAAGATGTTATAATGCCACCGATAGGTTTAATTTTAGGTAAAGTAGATTTTTCAAATTTATATCTTCAAATATACCCATACAACGTTCATTATAATTCCTTGCAAGCCGCAAAAGATGCTGGAGCCGTAACCATTAATTATGGGATTTTCATAAACAATATTATCAGTTTTTTAATAGTTGCGTGTGCTGTATTTATATTAATCAAAGCTATAAATAAACTAAAAAATTCTATTATAAAACAAGACAAAATTGAGCAGGAAAACACATCAAAAACTTGTCCTTACTGTTGTTCAACAATTCCTTTAAAAGCAACAAGATGTCCATTTTGTACATCAACACTCACACAAGATTAATTTGCTTGATTATCCTTGGGATTTTGACTTATAAATCAAGTAACACAAAATTCCAAAAACAACTAGAACTGAAAATATAGGTCCTAATGAAGAGAAATCAAATTTTCGATATTCAAGAATTATCTCAACAGGCTGTTTAGCCCCTGCCAAATCCCAATAATATTCAGTATCACTTACAACTTTGGTCGCATTATTTTTTACGGCTTTTTCAGGAATTTTAATTGTTAACTCTGAAATAGGTTTTGGACTTTTAACAGTTTTATTAGTTTCTTCTGAATTTTCATCATATATTTGTTGATTTTGAGAGTTAGACAAAGATTCAGAATCAGACGAATCAAAATCTTGTATAGTTTCATTTGAATCTACACTTTGCTCACTTGTTTCTCCTATATTTGAAACAACATCAATTTGCTCATTATTTTCAACAAGCATATCATTATAACCTTGAGAAGTTAAAAAAGCTTGTTCATCTTTAGTTGCTTGATCCATTGCTGTTTTAAAATCATAAACAAAATGGACTTTATAAATTTTGCTGAAGCCCTTTTTCTCCATAGAAAATATATCTTCATCACCGCCGAACTCATTAGCTAAAGTATCAGAAGCTTCTTTTAAGGAGAGATTTTTCTTACTTGCAATAATCCCTTTATATCCATTATCCAAATATTCTTCAACTTCATAGCCATCCTGGCTAAAGCTGTCTTTATGTTGTTTTATAGATAAATCGAATTTTTGTTGAAAATCTGTAACAGAGTTTTGAAAAAATGATGAATTCAAAGCTTCTGTTTTGGAAAAAGCCACATTATCATTATCGTCAATTTCTATATTATAAGAATACTTTACGCAACCTGTACAAAAAACAGATAGCATAATAGCTAAAATAAATAAAAGACTTTTTTTCATACATTCTCCTGATTAATATTTAAATTTATTATATTATATTGCAGCTTGAGTTCATTCGTTTAATTAATGTATATTTATATATGTTTTTATGATTTTAAGATGTACAATTAAAAGAAAAATTTATATTTTTCCAAAAACTCTCAAATTTATGTATAATAAAAGTTATCAAATAAAGAGAAACTATCATGGAACAAAAATCACTTTTTGAGAATAACGAAAATCAACCGCTTGCCTCTCGCTTAAGACCACGAGATTTAGATGAATTTGCAGGGCAGCAGCATCTTATCGGGGAAGGAAAAATTTTACGCAGGCTCATAGAAGAAGACAAAATAACATCAATGATATTTTGGGGGCCTCCTGGAGTTGGGAAAACGACCTTAGCAACTATTATCGCGAACAAAACACACGCAACATTTATAAATTTTTCAGCGGTTATAAGTGGGATTAAAGAAATAAAAACCGTTATGAATCAAGCTGAAGAAGCAAGAAAAATGGGGCAAAAAACAATTGTATTTGTGGATGAAATCCATAGATTTAACAAAGCTCAACAGGATGCTTTTTTACCGTATGTTGAAAAAGGAAGTATTATCTTAATTGGCGCAACAACAGAAAACCCGTCATTTGAGGTTAACGGGGCGCTTCTTTCAAGATGTAAAGTTTTTGTTTTGCAGGGGCTAAAAACAGAAGATCTTCTAAAACTTTTAAAACGTGCCATCACAGACAAACGAGGATTTGGCAATCAAACAGTTCATATTACAGATGACCAATTGGAAGTTGTTGCAAAGTTTGCAAACGGAGATGCCAGAAATGCACTTTCCACATTAGAAATGGTTGTCTTAAACGGAGATGTTTCTTCAACAGGAGAAATAACAGTTACTCAAGAAACATTAGAACAATGTATATCAAAAAAATCCTTGCTATACGATAAAAATGGGGAAGAACATTACAATATAATATCAGCCCTACATAAATCCATGAGGAATTCTGATCCTGATGCGGCAGTTTATTGGCTTGCCAGAATGCTTGAAGCAGGGGAAGATCCGCTATATGTAGCAAGAAGGGTCATAAGATTTGCGAGCGAAGATGTAGGGCTTTCAGACCCTCACGCGCTAGAAATTGCAGTTGCAGCCTATCATGCCTGCCACTATATAGGGATGCCTGAATGTTCCGTCAATTTAACCCAAGCAGTTATCTATATGTCACTTGCGCCAAAATCCAATGCTTTAGAAATCGCATATTTAAAGGCCAAAACAGATGCAATAAAAAATATTGCAGAACCCGTACCACTTGTTATCAGAAATGCCCCGACAAAATTAATGCGTGATCTCAATTACGGCAAAGGCTACCAATATGCACACGACACAAAAGAAAAACTAACCAATATGCAATGTCTGCCGGATTCTCTTGTGGGAACAGAATATTATACTCCAACAGAACAAGGGCTTGAAGCAAAATACAAAGCTAAACTAGAAAGAATAAAAGAGTGGAAAAGAACCCACTAAACTAATTTTTAATCTGTTTTCTTGAAACAGCAAGAAATACCCCGAATAAAACAAGTAACACTCCGATAGAAATTCTTAATGTCAAATGCTCGTTAAAGAATAATATTCCGAAAAATATTGCCGTTAAAGGTTCAAGTGCTCCCAAAATTGCAGTCTTTGTTGATCCGATAAGTTTTATTGCAATGTTAATAGTTTCAATCGAAATTATCGTAGGCAACATCGCAAGCCCAATAACAAAAAGCCATAGCATAGGTCGTTCCAAAATTTGTAATTGAGTACAAAATTTCAAATTAACAATATAAACCAAAAGTCCGAACAACATTACATAAAAACTCATCTTAGCACTATTCATATGTTTTATTGCTTTAATATTTTTAACCCCGACAATATACAGAGCATACAAAAGTGCTGATATAAAAACGACCGTAACTCCGTGAATATTCAAACTCACACCGGATTTTCCATGATATAAAAGAACAATTCCGCTAAAGGTTAAAAATATTGATGCAAGAACTGTTTTCGTCATTTTTTCTTTAAAAAACAATGACATAATAATAGCAACTAAAACAGGATAAATAAAAAGTATAGTACAAGCGATACCCGCTTCTATATACTTGAACCCTTCAAATAAAGCAAGCGAAGACAAAGAAAAGAACAATCCCATAACCAAAAGAGGAATAAATTCTTTAAAAGTAATATGTAAAGATAATTTTTTAACAAACTTCAACCACAAACCATAAATTAAAACTGCAATAGCATACCTGTAAAAAAGTACTGAATTAACCCCAATTCCGCTTGCGAACAAAGGCAGTGCAAACAAAGGATTTGTACCGTAACTTGCAGAAGCTATAGCCCCGTTGAATATACCTTTTATATTCCTTTTCACTTCTCTCTCTCCAACAATATAATACTAAGAAAAAACTGATTTTCAAATAACGAAATTAATGCTATAATAGATTTATGAAAATAGGAATTATAGGACTGGGCCTAATTGGAGGTTCATTATTTAAAGATTTAAAACATCATTATGATGTAATTGCAATATCTCAATCCCAAAACGGTGAAAATATTTATAAATCATATAACGAACTAAAAGATAGAGATATTGTTATAGTCTGCACACCAATGAACAAAACTCTTGCGGTGTTAGATGAACTTGAAAATATTTTGCCAAACGAAACAACCGTAACAGATGTTTGTAGTTTAAAAGAATTTGTTACGAAGAAAAAAAGACCATACAATTTTATCCCGTCACACCCGATGGCAGGGACAGAACATAAAGGATTTGAAAACTCGTTTGAAGGCCTTTTTAAAAATGCAAAATGGGTAATTATTGGCAATCCAGAGGACAAGAAGACAAAAGGTCAGGAATTATTACTAGAAATTATTGATTATGTAGGTGCAACACCTATTTTCACAACCGCAGAAGAACACGATAAAGCAGTTGCGATGATTTCGCATATGCCAATGGTAATAGCCCAAGCCCTAATGCTTGCTGCAAAAGAAAACCCGCTTGCTTTACAAATTGCCTCAAGTGGTTTTCGCGATATGACACGTCTTGCACTTTCAAATGAAGAAATGGCAACAGATATGGTCACAATGAACCATAAAAATATAGAACAATCTATACTAAAACTATATAAAGCAATAGGAGATTTAACAAACGGCGACTATCCAAAGACAATCGCCGAGTTGAAAAATATTCGCTCTAAAATGTTTTAAAATTTTATTTTTGTTATTTTTGCAAAATTTTCAATTGTCCCCTCTTTAAATTATTAATTTAATTTTAAATTAATAATTTAAAATTGTCGATATTAATTTATAATATTGTATTATTTTTATATGAATATAAGTAACGAGATAAAAAAGTTGATGATTGATAGCGATATTACTCAAACAAAACTTGCAAAAATCATCTCAACAAAGAAAAAGAAAAGTTTTAGTGTTCAAAACTTTTCTCAAAAATTAAAAAATAATACAATTACCCTAAAAGAATTTGAAATAATTCTTGATACTTTAGGATATAATATTCTTTTTATGAAAAAGAAAAATTAATTCTATTTTTTAAACGCTTCTGCAATAGATTTGTTATAATCAGGTCTTAAAATACCTTTTTCTGTAATAATTCCTGTAATCAATTCATGTGGTGTTACATCAAATCCCGGATTTATAACATTTACATCAGGTGCGCATATCCATTTGCCGTTGATATGTGTAACTTCTTCATGTGAACGTTCCTCTATCACGATCTCATCACCTGTTTTAATTGATGTATCAATAGTTGATAAAGGTGCTGCAACATAAAAAGGAATATTATGATACTTAGCTGCAATAGCAACTGTATAAGTCCCAATTTTATTTGCAGCATCACCGTTAGCAGCAATTCTATCAGCACCAACAACAACCATATCAATCATACCTTTTTTCATGAAATATGAACACATACCATCTGTGATTAAAGTTGTCGGAATACCATCCATTGTTAATTCAAATGTTGTAATTCTTGCCCCTTGCTGACGAGGTCTTGTTTCGTCCGCAAACACTTGAATTGTCGGATCATTTGCAAATGCAGAACGAACAACACCCAATGCTGTTCCATATCCGACAGTTGCTAATGCCCCTGCATTACAATGAGTCAATATTGTTGCACCTTTTGGAACAACTTCTGCGCCGTAATCTCCGATTTTTTTGTTTATTGCAATATCTTCATTTTCAAGTTTTATTCCGTTTTGTTTTAATTCTTCAACTATACCTTGAATGTCTGATTTAGAATTTTTTATAACATCTTTTTGTTTTTCAACTGCCCACATCAAGTTAACGGCAGTAGGTCTTGATGTCGCCATATAATCAGCTTTTTCAAGAAGTTTTTTTACAAACTCATCTCTTGAAAGATTTTCTTTTGCAAGTTCTTGAGCATACAAAACAACACCATGTGCACCTGCAACACCAATTGCCGGAGCCCCGCGAACTATCATAGTTTTGATTGCATCAAACATTTCCTGTCCTGTTTTGATATTTACAAACTTAAATTCGTAAGGCAAAACAGTTTGATCAACCATCTTAGAATAATTATCTACCCATTCTATAGTTTTAATTTTTGAATGAAATTCTGCCATTTTATTTTCCCCTTTTTTTAATCAATCATAATTGAAATATACTTATACGTAAAGTATTTTATGGCATGAAAAGAAAATAATCAGGTTTTATACGATTTTATTTTTTTAAAGAGCTTAATAAATCTAATACACAGAATGTTAAAAACCCGCTAAAAGCATTAACGGTAGCCCCTAACACACCCATAAACACAGACACAACTACAAGGATAAAAAAGCCTGCATTCTGAAGCATAAACCCAACCCCATAATTTGCTGCCAAGTGAAAAAACTTCATCAAAATAACAGAAATAGGTATATATATAACTGAAAATCCCATATAAGCAACAAAACCTGCGATAGCTCCGACAATTATACTATCCTTGATAGATGTTAAAGATAAACAATTAAATTTTATCAAAATTGAAATAACAAGCGGAGCAATAAAACAAATTAAAAATATAAAAGAAACAATTCCGACATAAGGTATTAAAGTAACCGCACCGATTAATAATCCGAAAAATGCGCTTAATACAGTAATTTGTCTTAATAAAATCCAATTAATATCCATAAATTTTATCCTACCATACTTGAACGAGTATGACAAATTGCAATTGCAATTGAATCAACGGTATCATCAAGCTTTGGAAGCACATCAACCCCCAAAGACAATTTTACCATTCTCTCAACCTCTTTTTTATCTGCACGCCCGTAACCTGTCAAAACTTGTTTAACTTCCATCGGAGTATATTCATAAATTGGAACCTTAAATTTTTCTAATACAGTCAAAATAACCCCTCTAGCATGAGCCACAGGCATAACCGTTGTTCTGTTGCGGAAGAAAAATAACTTTTCAATAGCTGCACAATCAGGTTTGTACTTATCAACAATTAATGTCATATCCTCAAAAATTTCCAACAATCTTGCAGACTCTTTTTCACCTTTTTGGGTCTGAATAGAACCTGAATGCAAAAGGACAGGAACTTCTCCATCAAATTCAACTATAGAATATCCGACAATACCAAGCCCAGGATCAATTCCTAAAATTTTCATTGAAAAAACTATCCCTTATTTAGCATCTGTATTATTAGGGCTGACATATTCAATGCCCATTTCTTTAAGAGTTCTGATAAAATTTTGGGCACAAATTTTTTGAGCTTCCGGAGGAACGATCCTCAAAATTTCAACTGTCTTTGATATAACAGGATCTTTATCATACCAACGGTTATTTGCATTCACAGGTTTTACCATTGCATAAAACTTATCAATAGTTTCTTTAGAAACTTTTTCTTCAATTTTTTGCAAGAAAATTTCTGCCTGAGCTCTCAATTCAGTTTGATAATTCTTTAAAAGCTCAATAACCTCAAGTAATAAAGGATCATGATCATACCAGCGTTTGTAGGCAGCTGTCATTAGCGTAAGCCCTCCGTTAGATTAACTTTAGGTTCAACAGGAGAAATAATGTCATCATCTCTTCTCTCTATTTTCCCTCCTAATAATCTTAGCTTACTTTCGAAATTTTCGTATCCTCTATCTATATGATGTAAGTTTTCAATAGTAGAATTTCCCTCAGCCATCAAAGCTGCAACAACAAGAGAAGCACCGGCTCTCAAATCACTTGCCGCAAGAGTTGCTCCTGTAAGTTTTTTAACACCTTTGACAATAGCATGGTTTCTGTCTTGATGAATATCAGCACCCATACGTCTGAGTTCAGGAACCTGCATAAATCTGTTTTCATATAAACTTTCAGTAATAATTCCGACTCCGTTAGCAGTTGTCAAAAGAGTCATTGCCATTGACTGTAAATCTGTTGGGAAACCAGGATATGGCTGAGTTATAAAGTTTATAGAATTAAGTCTGTTTTTACAAGAAACCTCTAGAGAATTAGGTTCAATAAGTTTAATATTTGCACCCATTTTCAAAAGTTTGTCTGTAAAGAATGTCAAATGAGCAGGGAACACGTTTTTAATAATAGCTTTTCCCTTAGTTGCAATAATTGCAGACATAAATGTACCGGCTTCAATTCTATCAGGTATTGTAGTATATTCGATAGGATGAAGTTTTTCGGGCTTCACACCGTTTATAACGATTTCAGAAGTTCCTGCGCCTATAACATCTGCACCCATAGTATTTAAGAAATTTGCCAAATCAACAATTTCAGGTTCTTGTGCAGCGTTTTGAATTCTTGTAGAGCCATCAGCTAAAATTGATGCAAGCATAAGGTTTTCTGTAGCACCAACAGATGGAATATCCAAATAAATATCTGCACCAACAAGTTTTGCAGCTTTTGCATGAACATAACCGTTTTCAATTTTTATTTTAGCTCCAAGAGCTTCCAAACCTTTTATGTGAAAATCTACACGGCGTTCCCCAATCGCACATCCGCCGGGCAGAGCAACAATAGCTTCTCTGCAACGTGTAACCAAGGCTCCTAAAACGATAAATGAAGCTCTCATTTTGCTAACTAATTCATACTTCGCAGTAATACTTGTCAAATCAGTAGCATCAATAGTTACAGTCTTTGCAGTTTTATCATAAGTTGTTTTTGCACCCAATTGCGCAATAACATTCAACATTATTTCAACGTCTGTCAAATCAGGGACGTTATGAATTTTTGTTTCACCTTTAGCCAATAATGCAGCAGCCATAAGTTTTAGAACTGAATTTTTAGCTCCGCCTATTGAAACCTCACCTTTTAACGGGGTACCGCCTTTTATATAATATTTTTGAGTCAATTTTCTTACCTTTTCAAATATAAAATATTATCACTTTCTTTTATATAATAATACAATTACTTTTAAATGATGTAAATAAGTTAAATTATGTAAAGATAATTTTTGCTTGTTCTAAATTATTAAAAAATAATAAATTTTTGTTGTTAATTAATATTGATAAACTATAATATTAATATAAATTACGAGGTAGAAAAATGTCACATAAACACCATAATAATAATCCGTTCAAAAACCCTGACGATCTTGAACAAGCAGCTAAAAATGATGTACAATCAGAAGAAACTGCTGAAGATACAAAAAATGATGTTTCAAAAGATCAAGGAAATGAAAGTGAACTTCAAAAAAAATATGATGCGTTAAACCAGCAATATTTAAGACTTGCTGCAGATTTTGACAATTACAGAAAAAGACAAGAACACGAAAGAGAAGAATTGTTAAAATTCGGAACAGAAAATGCATTAAAGAAAATGATTGAAGTTCTTGACAACTTTGAACGCGGACAAAAAGCTCTAGAAAAAGTTGAAGACTGTGAAAAAGTTAAAGAAAGCTTTAATCTTGTTCACAAACAGGTTGTTGATGCACTAACAAAGCTTGGACTAGAAACTATTGAAACAGAAGGCAAAGAGTTTGATCCAAACTTCCACGATGCAGTAATGCAAACACCAACATCAGACAAACCTGAACATACTATTATAAATGAATTACAAAAAGGATACAAAATGGGCGACAAGGTTTTAAGACCTGCGCTTGTAAACGTTGCAACAGCTGAAAATTAATTATTTTCAGCTTTTTTGCTATAATAAAATATTATTGGAAGATAGGGAAGAATTAAAGATAAATGACAGATTACTATGAAATACTCGGAGTAGCAAAAGATGCTACCAAAGATGAGATAAAATCTGCTTTTCGTAAAAAAGCAAGAACATTACACCCCGATGTAAATAAAGCTCCGAATGCGGAAGAAAAATTTAAAGAATTAGGCAAAGCATACGAAACCTTAATGGATGATAATAAACGTGCGACCTATGATCGCTACGGTGAAGACGGATTAAAAAATGCCGGTTTTGACACAGGCGGGCCATTTGCCGGCGGATTTGGAGACTTGAATGATATATTCAACTCATTCTTTGGCGGAATGGGAGGTTTTGGTTTTGGCGGAAGACCGGATCCAAATGCCCCAGTTGAAGGCGATGATTTAAGACTCGATATTGAAATAGATTTTAAAGATGCAATATTTGGCATAGAAAAAGAAGTTAAATTTGACCATCTTGAAAATTGTCCATCTTGCGGCGGAACAGGAGCAGAAAAAGGATCAAAACCAGTAACTTGTCCAACATGTCATGGCTCAGGACAAGTTCAACATGTTACCCGCACACCTCTTGGTTCGTTTGCACAAATAGTAACCTGTCCTGACTGTCACGGCTCAGGGAAGAAGATAATGAACCCTTGCAAAGACTGCAAAGGACAAGGAAAAATTCAAAAAGAAAAGAAAATTAATATCAAAATTCCAGCAGGCGTCGATAATATGTCAAAAATAAGAGTCTCAGGCGAAGGCGATGCCGGCACAAACGGCGGGCCCGCAGGTGATTTATATGTAGTTTTACATGTAAAATCATCTGATTATTTCAAACGAGACGGCAACAATGTTTATTCAAGAATTGATATAACTCCTGCTCAAGCAGCTCTTGGAGATGATATTATCGTGAAAACTCTAGACGGAGAACAAAAAATTACGGTTCAATCAGGGATACAAAGCGGGAATTCTATTAAGATAAAAGGAGCAGGTGTTCCGTTTATTCAAAGACCTTCACAAAGAGGAGATCATATTGTAATTGTTGCAGTCAAAACACCAACAAAACTATCTGATGAGGAGCGTAATTTATATAAACGACTTTACGAAATTCAAAATAATCAAAAAGCTAAACAACAAGCTACAATTATGGATAAAGTAAAAGGAGTATTCCAATAATGATAAAATCAGCAGCAAAAAAAACAGCTTTATTATTGTTTGTGTCAACTCTAATGTTTGTAAACACATTACCAACTTTTGCTGCAACAATACCTGATAATATCCAAAAATTTATCAGCAAAGATTTCCCTAAAACAACTTTCAGATTTGATGGAATGGTAATTTTACCTGACAACACGATTTATTTGCCATTGTTTCCTGCAAAAATTTTAAATCCTGAAACATTAGCTATTAAACAAACTTACCCATCAGGCAAAACATTAGCTTCAAAACCCGATGTTGTTATATTGAACAATGACTTTGCACTCTTAAAAGTCGTTGATAATCCTCGCGGATATAAAACAATTGCTCAAATGACAAATCCGCCAACAGAACTGAAAACCGGTTTATTACCACAAGATTTATTAGTTCCAAAGGGTTTGGTTGTTCCTGATAACTTAAAATCCATAATTGGGAATTTAGAAATCAAAACAGTTAATGATCCGGGAATAAGAATTGAAAATTCAAAGCCTGTCATTTCAGAACTTTCCGGTTCTACTTTAAAAACTCTTTCTGAAATTCCTCCATTAAAAAACAAAAGTTTTTATGTATCATCTCCGTATTCAAAAAATATTCAAGTGTTCAACCCAGGTGCAAAAACCCCTGAATATTCCCTGAAGCAAATAAACGTACCAATATCTATGCAAGCTTATGACAACAAATTTTTATTAGTTACAGCTTATGAAAAGCCTTCTGTTGATGTAATATCTCTTGCAGATGATCAAATTATCAAACAAATTTACACAAAAACTCAACCTGATGAAATTGTAATTGATAAAAATAAAAATATTGCATATATTTCAAGTTCTGTTGATTCAAGCATTTATACAGTAAATCTTGAAACTATGACTTTATCAAAACAAATTAAAATCACAGGAATGTGTGAAAAATTAACTCTATCAGAAGATGGTACAAAATTATTTTATTATGACAAAAAAACTCGTGACATTTGGGCTATAGAACTTGATAATAACTATCTTTTAAAAGAAATAGGCAAATTTCCGAATGTGTCAAAAATCGCATTTACAAATAATAAAATTTATATAACAAGCAGAACCAAAAACCGCCTTGCAATAATTGACTATCAAACAATTGGACTAATTGCAGAAATAGAAGTTTGTGAAAAGCCAATTGATATGTTAACATTCCACGGCAGACTATACGTTTTGGGAGCTGGAGACAATTCTATCCAAATTCTTGATACAAAAACAGATCAGCTCACTGATGCTATTTACTTAAACACAAACGGTTTTTCAACTAAACTGAATTACATTGATGGCACAAATATTGCTCTCATCACTGATACAAAAGCTTCATTATATACAGTATTTGACTTGGGAACAAACAAAATTATAAAAACTATTCCGCTGGATATTCCGGCAAGTTCAATAGTTGTAACAGAAAAGGTACAAAAAATTTAATAAAATGATAACTTATTTTGATGAAACAACAGAAAATGTTCTACATAATCTTGAACAAACACAAAAACAATTTTGGAATATTGCACGTGTAACAGGGGAATTTTTATATACCCTAATTAAAGCTGAACATTCTAAAAATGTCCTGGAAATCGGGACCTCAAACGGATATTCAGGAATATGGCTCGGTAAAGCCGTAAAAGAAAATGGCGGTCATCTTACAACAATCGAATTTTATGATAAAAGACTTGATGTCGCAAAAGAAAACTTTAAAATTTGCAAAGTAGATGACGTTATAACAACTCTTAAAGGGTCTGCATTAATGCATCTTGAATATTTAAAAGATGATTATATTATTGATTTTGCCTTTGTTGATGCAAATAAAAGTGAGTATATAAAATATTTTGAATTTATAGACAAACATATGAAAAAAAATGGTATTATTGCTTGTGATAACATCTTGTCTCACGAAGCGAAATGCAAACCTTTTATTGACGCAATAAACGCAAATCCTAAATATGAAAATGTAATCTTACCACTTCCGGCAGGTTTGTCTCTCGCAAGAAAAATAAAAGATTAATAATTAATAATAAAAAAAAAGATGGATTTAAAAACCATCTTTTTTATTGTTCCTTTTTCCTAAATTCCTATTGATTATCTAACGACGCTTGTTACAAAGTTTGCTATTTCAAAAAATGAATCTTTTACAAATTCTTTTGCCAAAGTTTTGATCGGCCTGTTCTCGATTACATCAAATACGTAATAAATTGGGTCTTTCGCATTGTTAAAACGCATTCTTCTATCTTTTAAAGCAAGATAATTGTAATCTTCAATATTAAATTCACCGTCTTGTTGTTTGTTTCTTCTTTTTCTTAATAAAGAACCAAACTGTCCATTTCCGCTTGTGTTATTATTTAATTCATTTGTCATTGGAAGCATTTTCTTTTTCTCTCTCTTATTTATCTCTTACATATATATAAAGTATACAAGGAGAAAAAAATTGCTTTTTATGTTTGCATAATATTAAGTTTTTGTAACAATATACACAGAAAAATTATTGACCAAGTTCGATAATATCAGATTCATCAGCTGTAAGGTTTTTACCTATAGCTTTTTCAAGTTGTGCTTTTGCGGAATTATATTGGTAAAGTGCATTATAATAACTCAATTGAGCTTGTTGATAATTTATTTGAGCGTCTTTCAATTCTGTAGGATTTGCTTCACCGACACGATATCTGCCATAAGATAACTCGTAATTCTCTTTTGCTTGTTTTACACCCAAAATAGCTACAGGCATTTGATTTTTCTTTTCTTCAAGAGTCAAAAATGCATTTTGAATTTCAAGATATATTTGATTTTGAGTATTTTTTGCATTTGCTATTTCTTTATCGTACAAATATCTTGCTTCCTGAATTTCGTTTTTTATCAACATTCCGTTGACTGTCGGGAAATTCAAATATCCACCGAGGTTATAACCATAGTTTGAAGTCCAGCTTTTACCACCTATTTGATATTGTCCTTCTATTGAAAGCGTTGGGAAATAGGATTTTTTTGCCAATTTCAAAGTTTGATTAGCGCTTTCTACTTTTAATTCCGCAAGTTTTAATTCCGGTCTTGCATCTCTTGCAATTTCCACCGACTTGTTAAACGTAATATTAACAGGCTCGTATTTTAACCTTTCTTGAACATTATACTTATCAATAAAAGGAACACCCATTATATTATTAAGCTTTGCAACCGCAAGATTTACAGCATTGTCAGCTTGAATCAATTGCAATTTTGCATTACTCAAATTAACTTCAGCAATGGTGACATCAACTTTTGGGTTCATACCAATTTCATAAAAAGCTTTTGCCTGATTATAAAACATTTCAAACTTTTGTACAGTATCTTCTGCAACCCTTTTATTTTCAAATGCATAAAGCAAATTAAAATAAGCGTCTTTAGTTTGATAAATTACATCATTAATTGTTGCACCAAGAGTTGTTTTATAAGCTTCATAATCCAATCTTTTTATAGTAGCCTGATTTTGTGTTACTCCAAAATCGTATAACATTTGCTGCAAGGTTACTTGCCCTAAAATAAAATAATTAAATGTAAGGTTTCTTCCCAATGCATCAGATAATTGTAGTTGTTTTATTCTGGTATAACCTGTCTGCCAACTGATTTGAGGGAAATAGTTAGACCAAACTTGCTTGATTCTTGAATCAGAAGCCAAAATATCATGAAAAGCAGCATTAATTTGAGGATTATTACCCAATGCAAGTTCAATGCAACGCTCAAGAGTCATATCAATATTTTTCTCAACAGAACCTTCAATGACAAAATCAGGTTCTTTGGTCTTCGTATTAGGAAGAACTGCATCTGCTTTAGGATATTCTTTTTCGCTTACAGAATTTCCTATCCCATCTGCAAACGCCGCAGATGAAATCATATTTAATATTAGACATATTGATATAATCTTTTTTAGCATTATTTACCCTTTTTCTTTAATTTATTTGCCGTAAAGATTTTGAAATCTTCAACTAAAACAAAAAATGCCGGAACTAAAAACGTACCGATAAATGCAACTGCCATCATACCTCCAAATACTGTCATACCAACAGAATTTCGGCTTGCAGCACCTGCACCTTTTGCAAATACCAGAGGCAACAAACCTAAGATAAATGCAATATTTGTCATCATAACAGCACGGAATCTTAATTTTGCAGCCTGCATAGCTGATTCTACTATTCCCATACCTTTTTGATGAGCGTCTTTCGCAAATTCAATAATCAAAATTGCCTGTTTTGTAGACAAACCGATTAACATAACAAGCCCGATTTGCGAATACAAATCAAGAGAATACCCCGAAACATATTGGAAGAATAATGCACCAACAAGTGCAACCGGAGATATCAAAAGAACCGCAATTGGCAACATCCAGCTTTCATACAACCCTACAAGGAACAAATATATGAATACAAGTGACATCGCAAGAATAGGTCCGATTTGACCACTTGATTCTTTTTCCTGCAAAGAACTTCCTGACCAAGCATATCCCATATCTTGAGGCAATACTTTATCAGAAATACTTTCCATAGCACCCATTGCATCGCCGGAGCTTACACCGTTACGAGCCTGACCGTTAATCGTAATTGCAGGATACATATTAAACCTTGTCAAGCTGTAAGGTCCGACAACATTGCTTACAGTCACGACTGCTGATAAAGGAACCATCGTACCTTTTGAATTTTTTACATAAATTTTTTCAATATCAGCAGGTTTTTCTCTGAACGGCGAATCAGCTTGTAAATATACACGATAAACACGTCCATATTTATTAAAGTCATTAACATAAGATTTTCCGAAATATCCTGAAAGCGCACTATAAATTTCCGAAATGTCAACCCCTTGAGCTAATGCCTTGTCCTCATTAACCTTTATCATTAACTGAGGCAAATTAGCCGTAAATGATGTATAAACCATCTGGAAAGCTGAATTTTTATTAGCAGCTTCAATTAATTTTTGAGCTTCGTCATACAATTCCTGAGGAGTTCTGTCACCTTTGTCTAAAAGTTGATATTCAAAACCACCAAACATCCCCAAACCGGAAATTGACGGTGGAGAGAAAGATGCAATAGTTGCAGACGGATAATTCGCAAATTCTTTTTTAATTTTGCTCAAGATACTTTGCATAGACAAATCTTTATTCTTACGCTTTGACCAATCATCTAGTTCCGCAACAATAAGAGCCGTATTTTCACCAGAATACCCAACCATGGTAATAGTATTTTTCACACCCGGGATTTTTAAAATTCTATCTTCTACCTCAGTTGCTACCATATCAGTTCTTGATGCAGAAGACCCGTCAGGCAACTGAATTTGAGAAAATACTGCACCTTTATCCTCTGTTGGTAAAAAGCCTTTCGGAATTAAATAAAACATCCACATTGTGAATACTACAACTACAGCATAGAGGCTTAATGTCAAAGCAGGAGATTTAATAAATAACTGTACTCCCTCCAAATATTTGTCTCTTATACTATTAAACCAGTCATCAAATTTTTGGATAAATTCAAAGTCCGCCTTTTCTTCACCCGGTTTTAATATCATAGCACACAGAGCAGGGGCAAGAGTCAATGCAACTAAAGTAGACAACCCGATTGACGATGCGATACAAAGTGCAAACTGTCTAAACATCTGTCCTGTAATTCCTGACATAAATGATACAGGAACAAATACAGCCATCAATACAAGAGAAGTTGCAAGAACAGCACCAAATACTTCTTCCATAGTAACTTCTGTTGCATCAACAGGAGATTTACCTTCCTGAATATGTCTTTGGGTATTTTCAAGAACAACAATAGCATCATCAACAACCAGCCCAACGGCCAATACAAGGCCAAATAAGATTAACAGGTTTATTGAAAATCCCAAAATATTCATAAATATGAATACCCCGATTAATGAAACAGGAATTGCACAGAATGGGATAAGAGCAGCACGTCCGCTTCCTAAAAACATATAAGTTACAATACCAACAAGCACAATAGCAAGCCCAATTGCATTAATAACTTCTTTAATAGATTCACGTACAAATTCTGTTTCATCACGCTGAATTTTATATTCAATTCCTGGAGGGAAACTCTTGCTTAATTCTGCCATCTTTGCTCTGATTTTATTTGACAAATCAATAGCATTCGCTTCAGGTAGCTGACTGACAGAAATAATTGCAGAATCTTTTCCCCCAATACGAGAGAAATAAGAATAACTTTCCGCCCCCAGTTGAACTCTTGCAATATCTTTTAACTTAATCTGTGAACCATCCGGTTTTGAACGAACAATTATATTTTCAAATTCAGAAACATCTTTCAAACGACCTTTAGTTCTCATCGTGAGCTTAATCATCTGCTTATTCGCCATAGGTTCAACACCCAAATCACCTGCAGGCACCTGCGTGTTTTGCGACTGAATTGCCGCATTAACCTCTGAAACAGATACACCCAAATTTGCCATTTTCGCAGCATCTAGCCATATTCTCATAGAATAATCAGAAGATCCGAATACTGAAACTTTACCAACACCTTTAATACGGGCTAATTCATCTTTAATATAAATAGATGCATAGTTTGCAATGTACAAAGAATCGTAAGTATGAGTTGGAGAATTAACGGAAATCATCATCAAACCAGGGCCGCCTGTAGATTTTCTAACCGTTAAACCATATCGCCTAACATCTTCCGGCAAACGAGGAGTAACTAATTGAAGCTGGTTTTGAACGTTAACAACAGCCATATCAGGATCAGATCCGATTTCAAAATACAAAGTCAATTGGTACTGGCCGTTTTGTGAAGTCGAAGACATATAAATCATATCTTCAACACCGTTTAACTGTGCTTCAACAGGAGCAGCAATAGTATCTTCCACAACGTCAGAACTCGCACCTGCATAAGTAGCGGTAACAATAACCTGCGGAGGTGTAATTGACGGATACTCTTCCAATGGCAATGTCGTAATCATTAACATCCCTGCAAGCATAATAGCCAAAGAAATAACAATCGCTAACTTTGGTCGTTTTATAAATATATTTCCCTTTTTTTCGTTTTGCATCATATCCCTTTTTAGTTTTAAGAATAAGATTAAAGAAGGCTGGAGCTGCTATTGGCACTTTAAAATATTAATACACCTGCTTTCCAGTCTTCTTATCCTCTATTGTGTTACTTTATCAGATTTTATTTTTTTCATTTCTTCTTCAGAAACTATTTTAACAGGCTTGCCCGGGGTAACCTTTTGCAAACCTTCAGTAATTATACGATCGCCTTTTTGCAAGCCTTCATTAATAATCCAATTATGTCCAACTTGTTCGCCTGTTTTGACATAAACAAGTACAGGCAAATCATTTTCATCAAGCTTATAAACATATTTTCCAGCCTGATTTTCTAATACAGCTGTCACAGGAGCAATTGGCACATTAACAGGTTTGTTTGCATAAAGTTTCACCGTAACAAACTCACCATGGATTAAACTGTTATCAGGATTTTCAAAAGTCGCTCTCATCGTAACAGTACCGGTTGAAGTATCAACTTTGTTGTCCTGAAAATCTTGCACACCTTTAAGCGGGTACTTTGCACCGTTACTCATTATCAATTCAACCTTACGATTTTTATTAGCTTCCCCATCAGATGTTACAAGCGACTGATAGTCTTTTGAATCTAACGGAAAAGTAACATAAATAGGATTTGTGCTGTTAATTGTAGTTAATGCACCTGATGTAGGTGAAACATAGTTCCCGACTGTAACATTAATTATCCCAACTTTACCGTCTACCGGAGATTTTACATTTGTATAACCTAAATTTCTTTGAGCATCATTGTAAGAAGCCTTTGCAGAAGCTAATTGAGCTTTTAAAGAATCTCTGTTTGAAAGCATCTGATCATACTGAGCCTTAGCTATGTAATCTTTTTTTACAAGTTCAGCCGCACGCGCAAGCTGTTTTTCTGCATAAACAAGCTGTGCAGTTAAATTTTTCACATTAGCACCAGCAACCTTTGCCGCATTTAAATATTCCGTAGGCTCAATCAAAAATAAAACCTGACCTTGCTTTACAAAATCACCTTCTTTAAAATAACTCCTTTGAAGATATCCTGAAATACGTGCTAAAACATCAACACGATACTTTGAAACGACTCTTCCAGGAGCCTCAAAATTTCTTATAACACTTTGTTCTTGAATTTCTTGAACGGTTACATTCGGGGCAGGCTTATTCATCATAGCTTTTCCCTGCATAAAATTACTAAACGTAGAAAAACCATACCTGAACAAAATTGCAGCCACAATTACGGAAAGAAATATTATAATATTTTTCTTCATGAACTCTCCCTCATCCGGTATAATATAAATTAAGTTTTATATATAAATTTGATATTGTATTTGTTTTGTTGTTATAACAACAATTGTATTATTAACTTTTTTTGATGTCAATAACATAAGAGAATGAGAAAATTAAAAAAAACTATAAAAAAATAAACTTATTAAAAAAAAATATGTTCAACTACTTATTTTCTGTTTTTGTGAATAGCTTCTATAATATCTTTTATTAAATTAAGCTCTTTAACTGAAGATAATTGAATTAAATCATAAATATCATTTCTTAATTTATCATCTTTAATCTTCGACAAATTAAAGAAATCATTAATATCTATTTCCAGAATTGAGGCAATCTTGATAAATGTTTCTATTGAAGGAAAAGAATTCCCATTCTCTATCGTACACATGTGGCGTGGAGAAATATCAATTTTTTCAGAAAGTTCTTCTTGTGAAAAACCTTTTTCTATGCGCAATTGACGTATTTTTTTTCCAATAATTTCTTTATCTAAATTCATTATAAACCTCTAATAAAATATAAGAATAAGTTTACAATGATTTAATGATATTTATATCAATAATCTTGACAAATTGATATATATATCGTATAATATTCATGTATACAATTTAAGAAAGGTGGAAATAATATGAGATTATCAAACAATAGGATGAGTGGCTTTACTTTGGCTGAAGTATTGATTACTTTGGGTATCATTGGTGTAGTTGCCGCAATGACTATGCCGACATTGATGAACTCTACACAGGGTGCACAATATAAAGCCGCTTACAAAAAAGCTTTATCTGCAATAGCACAGGGTGTAACATTGAACGTTGCTCTGGACGGATCTAGTTTTGCTGACGCTGTTGCAGGTACTGCAGGGGAAGTAACTGCTCCTACTGGAGGAGAATCAGTGGCAAGTATACTTAATTCCAGAATGAATATTGTTAATGCTACAAATGCTACGGACAGCGGATATGGAATGACAACTCCACAAGGAGGCGGTAATGCAACTTCAAATTTCAACGGGAAAGTTACAACATGCGTTGATCACGATAGTGATCCAGATACTCCATGCCAAGACCAATCAGTCACACCTGATACATTTTTATTCTTTAATGATGGCAGTATGTTTGCGTATGTAGCAGCTGATGCAGTAGAGTGTACAGATGACGAAGTAGCCGGAGTAAAACATTGTTCCGGTGTAATTGATGTAAACGGACTTAAAGGACCAAACAAAATTGTAAAATGTGACGATGGAAAGGAAAATGTAACAACAGGAACTTGTACTGTAAGTAATCCTACA
>CALVGY010000003.1 GCA_944327215.1 Candidatus Gastranaerophilales bacterium
ATATATTATACATTTACCATTACATATATGCAAGAGGAAGATAAATTATTATTACAATTATTTGGTAAAAAGTTAAAGTCTCTAAGAGAACGAAAATATGAATCTCTGAATAAATTTGCTTTTGATAATACACTTTTGACCTCGGCAACAATCAGTAGAATTGAAAACGCTTGTGTTGACTTTAAATTTACGACATTGGTAAAAATTGCAAATGCTCTTAATATAACCCCAAGCGAATTATTGCAAGATTTGGATTTTAAATATAAAGATTTATAATATCCTTATCATTGAGCTTATTATTTTTCATGCTAAAATAAATTTATGTTTACAGGGATTGTAGAAGAAACAGGACTTATAAAAAGCTTTGACGGTCACAAGCTTGTTGTTGAATGTTCAAAGGTTTTAGAAAATACTCAAATCGGTGACAGTATAGCAATTGATGGTTGCTGCCAGACAGTTGTTGATATGAATGCAAATTCTTTCAGCGCTGATGTAAGTGAAGAAACCTTAAAAATCACAAAAGGTTTTAAATCAGGAGAATGCGTAAATCTTGAAAGAGCACTACTCCCACAAGGTTTAATTGAAAATACTTCCGCTACCGGCAAAGAGGGCTACGTGCGTAGCACCCGACCAACAAGAATGGGCGGTCATATTGTACAAGGACATATTGACGGAACTGCAAAATATTTAGGTGATATGACCTTTGAAGTGTCGAAAGAATTGGATAAATACATCGTTTATAAAGGTTCCATAGCAGTGAACGGTGTAAGTTTAACTGTTTCTAAATCTCAAAACAATATGTTCAGTGTTGCAATTATCCCGCATACATTAGAAAATACCAACCTAAAATATTTAAAAATCGGAGATTTGGTGAACATTGAAACCGATATTTTGGGAAGGTATGTTGAAAAATTTTTATTAACGAAAAATAATAATATTACGGAAGATTTTTTGAAAGAAAACGGGTTTATGTAAAATGGAAAATTTTAAATTTGATAGTATAGAAGATGCTTTAGAAGATTTTAAAAACGGCAAAATGATTATTGTTGCCGATGATGAAGATAGAGAAAACGAAGGAGATTTGATTTGCTCAGGGCAAATGGTTACACCTGAAATAATAAAATTTATGGCAGAAAATGCAAAAGGGCTTATCTGCCTTGCAATTTCACCTGAAATTGCAGAAAAAATGCAGCTTCATCAAATGGTGGAACAAAATACGGAAAGTATGAGAACAGCTTTTACCGTAAGTATTGATGCCAATGAAAAATTTGGTGTAACAACAGGAATTTCAGCATTCGATAGAGCAAAAACAATTGAGGTTTGTCTTGCTCCTGATGCTCAACCGTCTGATCTTAGACGTCCGGGACATATGTTTCCTTGTGTTGCAAGAAAGGGTGGAGTTCTTACTCGTACAGGCCATACAGAAGCGGTTGTTGATTTAGCAAGATTGTGCGGGCATGTTCCTGCAGGCCCTATGTGCGAAATTATGGGAAAAGACGGACATATGGCAAAGCGTGATGAATTGTATGAATTTGCGAAAAAGCATGGGATTAAATTCATTTCAGTTGCAGAATTAATCGCATATCGCCTTAAATCAGAAAAAATAGTAACTCGTGAAGCAGAAGCACATCTTCCGACACAGTTTGGCGAATTTGAAATTTACGGATACGTAAATCACATGACAGGTCAGGAAAGCGTTGCATTGGTCAAAGATGATGGGTCTGACAAAATTCCTCTTGTTAGAGTTCACAGTGAATGTTTAACAGGGGATATTTTCGGAAGCTTAAAATGTGATTGCAATTATCAGCTTCATACTGCATTGCAAATGATTGCTAAATACGGAAAAGGTGCAGTTGTTTATATGAAGGGGCATGAGGGCAGAGGTATTGGAATTATAAACAAAATCAAAGCTTACCATCTTCAAGAAGAAGGACAAGATACAGTAGAAGCTAATATTTCATTAGGATTTAAACCTGATTTAAGAGATTATGGCATGGGTGCACAAATCATAAGAGATTTAGGCTTTAATAATTTTAACTTGATTACAAATAATCCTAAAAAAATCGTCGGTTTGAATGGTTACGGATTAACTGTACATGATATAGTAAAAATAGAACCGCAGATAAATTCTTATAACAAACGTTATATGGAAACTAAAAAAGAAAAAATGCATCATATGATATAATCCCGTGCTCAGTTGCCGGACAAGACAAGGAATTAAGTTATGCTCCCATATACTCACAATGAAAATGACAAAAATGATATCAATTTTGAAGCGAGGCTGTTAACCCCAGAGGATTATAAAGGTTTTGCTCCTGTTTACGAAGATTTTAGGACAAGAGCTTGTGATGAGTACAAATTTGAACTTGAACCTTTAAATTTTGAGGATTTTACAGATTCTGTGGAAAAGGGCTTGATAGATTGTTTGGTTTTGTATGAAGATACAATTCCTGTTGCATTTCTTGTTTATACAACAGCAATTTCTGAGGCTGTAGAATTAAATATTATTCATTCTTTTAAAATGGAAGATATGATTTCTCGCTCAATGTATTTGGTTAAAAAATTCCTTGAACTTACTAAATCTGAAAGATTAGAAAAAATAGTTTGTTATCCGATGCTTGGAGCACAAAAGGATTTGATTGCTGATATTGCAAGGTATGGTTTTAAGTTTGTAGGAATTGCAGTTTTGCGATTTATGATGGCCGGAACAAATTCTCGTGATATATTGAAAATGGCTCAATTAAAAGATCTTGATGAAGATTATAAATTGGTAGATTGGAACAACAAATATCTTGAAGATGCTATAGAAGTTGTTCAAGAAGGTTTTGAAACTTCTGCTGATGCACTTTTTGATCCGAGATTTAAAACTATTGAAGGAACCCGTGATATTATTTCCAAAATTGTAGATAATATTTATGCGGAATTTTTACCTGAAGCTACATCTGTAATGCTTTATAACAATATCCCTGTAGGTTTTTGTTTTATGAATCTTACAGGCGGTAGAATTGCTAATATTCCGATAGTATCAATCAGAAAACAACATCAGGGCAAGGGTTTGTCAAAACATATGTTGAAAAAGTCAATTGAAAAACTTGTTGAATGGTTTGATAACGGCGAAAAACCAATTAGTGAAGTTAACACAACAACAGAGACAAATAACTTTCAGGCTCTTAAGATGTATAGGCATTTAGGATTTAAAGAAGATTATAATTATCCTCAAGCTTATCTGCCTGTAAAAGATTAATTTTTTTCTATTATTTATATAACCTTGCAAAATATCTGTTTTACACATATAATTTTTTAAAAAGTAGGAAAATTATTGTTTAAAAATATTAATGTAAAGAGGTATTTATGAAGGGTATTGTATTAGCAGGCGGTTCAGGAACAAGGTTATATCCAAGTACTATTGCTGTATCAAAGCAGTTGTTGCCGATTTATGATAAACCAATGATTTATCATCCGATTTCTGTTTTGATGTTGGCAGGGATAAAAGATATTTTAATAATTTCAACACCTGCTGATTTGCCTAATTTTGAACGTCTCTTAGGGGATGGAAGTCAATTTGGGGTAAAATTTTCTTACAAAGAGCAACCATCTCCTGATGGATTGGCACAAGCTTTTATCCTAGGGGAAGAATTTATTGGAGATGGTAATGTTGCTTTAATTTTAGGTGACAATATATTTTATGGCGGTGGATTTTCAGGTAAGCTTAAACGAGTGGTTAATGATATTAAAACTCTCGGCGGGGCAACTGTTTTCGGGTATCAGGTAAAAGACCCTCAAAGGTTTGGGGTAGTGGAATTTGAACGCCGTGATGATAATGTTTTGAATGTTGTTTCAATTGAAGAAAAACCCCAAAATCCAAAATCGAATTATGCTGTTACAGGTTTGTATTTTTATGATAACAAAGTTGTTGATTATGCTAAGAATTTGAAACCTTCTGCAAGAGGTGAATTAGAAATTACTGATTTAAATAACGTTTATCTCAAAAATTCTAAATTGCGTGTAGAGTTGTTCCCACGCGGTTTTGCATGGCTTGATACAGGAACACATAATTCTTTATTGCAAGCAAGTCAGTATGTGAAAACAATTGAGGAAAATCAGGGAATTAAAATAGCTTGTCTTGAAGAAGTTGCATATCGTATGGGCTTTGTAAGCAAGGATGTATTACAAAAAACTGTTGAAAAATACAGAAATAATGAGTATTTTAACTATGTGAAAGATATACTTAACAAGTTGTAAGTTTTTTAATTTTCACATATAATAATTTGACGGGACTTTTCAGGGAGGGCAAAAATGAATATAGAGCATATAAAAAAAGTTGATCCGCAAGTTGCGGCAGAAATAGAAAAAGAGTTTGACAGACAACAAAATACAATAGAGCTTATTGCAAGTGAAAATATTACATCAGAAGCTGTAATGGAAGCTTGTGGAAGCGTTTTAACAAATAAATATGCTGAAGGTAAACCTCACAAAAGATTTTATAACGGATGTGAACATGTTGATGTTATCGAAGAATTAGCACAAAAAAGAGCCTGTGAACTATTTCATATGGATCATGCAAATGTTCAACCTCATAGCGGCGCTCAGGCAAATATGGCTGTATTTATGGCAGTATTAAAACCCGGAGATAAAGTCCTTGGTATGGATTTGTCAAATGGTGGTCACTTATCTCATGGTTCTCCTGTTAATTTTTCAGGGTTATATTTTGATGTAAAAAGCTATGGCGTTGATGAATATGGAAATATAGATTATGAAAATGTTCGTCAAATGGCACATGAACATAAACCAAAACTTATTATTTGCGGTGCAAGTAATTATTCTAAAATTATTGATTTTAAGAAATTTAGAGAAATTGCAGATGAAGTTGGGGCTTATTTATTAGCTGATATTGCTCATATTGCAGGATTAGTTGCAGCTGGACTTCATCCATATCCTGCTGGTTATGCACAATTTGTGACAACTACAACACACAAATCTTTAAGAGGTCCAAGAGGCGGGATTACTATGTGTGATGAAGAATTCGCTCAAATTATTGATAAAGCGATTTTCCCAGGCATGCAAGGCGGACCTTTGGAACATATTATTGCAGGTAAAGCGGTTGCTTTATTAGAAGCTTCAAAACCTGAATTCAAAACTTATGCCGAACAAATTTTGAAAAATGCAAAGGCTTTGGCACAAGGTCTTATGGACGAAGGCATGGACATTGTCGGCGGAATGACAGAAAATCATTTGATGACTTTGGACTTGAGAAAAACCGGCAAAACAGGTAAAGATATGGCAAATGTTTTGGAACGTGTCGGAATTACTGCTAACAAAAATACAGTTCCGAACGATCCGCAAAGTCCATTTGTGACAAGCGGGATAAGATTGGGTGTTCCGGCTGTTACAACAAGAGGTTTCAAAGAAGAAGATATGACAGAAGTCGCAAAAATTATTGCATCTGCGATATTTTCATCAGATAATGAATTGGGATTACAAAATTTAAGAGAACGTTCTTTAAAACTTTGTAAGAAATACCCGATATATAGATAGAAGGATAATTTATGCTAATCAAATTAACTCATGCACATGTAATCGGAACTGTAATAGCTTACTTGATAGGAGTATGTCTGGTTCCTCTTGTTATTAGTTTTTCAAAAAAAGAGGGATTAGTTGATGTTCCAAATGAAAGAAAAATTCACACAAAACCAATTTCAAGGATAGGCGGAGTTGCGATTTGGGCAAGTACAATGCTTACATTTTTGTGCTTGGTGTTTCTGAGTTATTATCCTTATGGAAGTTTGTTATCTGGAATATTATTAGGCGGTTCTTTAATGTTTTTGTTAGGACTTGTCGATGATATTTATAATTTGGATGCTAAATTCAAGTTGTTCTTACAAATTTCTATTGCAACATTAGTTTATTTGTTGGGTGTTCAAATCAATAATGTTCCGTTTATTGGGGATTTGGGCATCTTTTCATATCCTATAACATTGCTTTGGATAGTTGGAATTTCAAATGCTTTAAATTTTATAGACGGAGTAGACGGGCTTGCAGGCTCTGTTGTTACAATCAATGCTGTTACTCTTGCAATTATCGCTGTTGCAATGACTCCTCCAAACCCGATAAGTGCATTGATTGGATTTATTTTGGCAGGTTCAATGCTTGCATTTTTAACATATAATTTTAACCCTGCTAAAATCTTTATGGGTGATAGCGGTGCATTATTCTCAGGCTTTTTGCTTGCTACAATTTCGATTACCGGTGTTATGAAAGCTGCAACACTTGCAATTTTGTTACCGTTTTTGGTTTTGGCCGTTCCTATTATGGATATAACTTTTTCTTCTTTAAGAAGAATTGCAAAAGGGAAATCTCCTTTTGTTGCAGATGCTGAGCATATTCACCACAAATTGCTTCACGCAGGTTTTTCACAGAAAAAGACAGTTATGATATTGACATCTGTTGCAATTATTGCAGGAGCTTTGGCATCATTGTTTATGGGCAGCCAGACTATAAAACATTATTTTATTTATATTCTTGTAATTGTTGTAATAATGTTGTTGCTAAACTTTATAAAAGTATTGACAAAAAAATAATTATGTGTTACAATCCCTTATGGATTTAATTACTCAGTTTTGGACCGTGTCGTTTTTACGGGATAGATGTTCAAAATATTTAAGTGTAAGTCCACCTATATATTCTTAATGTTAAACTTATTATATGTGAGTTTAACACATAAGGATTACGTGTATTAGTTAAGTAAAGGTTTATTAGCTATGACAATAAGTGCAGTTGGACAAAATGAAAATAATCATTTAAACACTATTGTAAAATATACGGCAGCAGGTACTGCTGGTGGATATGCCCTTAAATATTTATGGCCTGTTACACAACAGGAAAATGATTTTAATCCTCGTACAGTAATTAATTATTGCCGTAAAGTTACAAATAAAAATTGTATATCTGAATTTAAAAAGAAAAAACAAATGAATGCGGCACAAGATATGTTTGTAAAAATGATAGAAAATGAGGATAAAATTAAAAAGGATGCATTTAATTATAATAATATAACTAAAAAAGTGAAAGCATTAGGCGGGGAATATTCTGCTGAAGGTAAGGAATTTAGAAATATTATTCGTTATGTAAACGAAACATCTAAAAATATGACAAGAAAATTTGCTTCAGCATATCATATTATGTTGAAATTTAAAAGACCTGCTGTACCGTTTTTGGTTGCTGGCGCAGGTGCAGGCTTTTTAGCAGGATTTGCTCATAATGTCTTAAAAGATGACATTAGTGCATAATTTTATATTTTTTCACCAAAAAAATATAAGGTCGAATTGGTTTTCGACCATTTTTTTTATTAATTATTTAAAGTTTATTTCATTCAAAATTTTCTTAGCTATTTCAATCATTTGGGGGTATTTAGTATAAATATATCCCATTTCTATCATTTCTTTAACACAATTATCAAAATTGTCTATCCTATTTAATACTTTATATATAAGTGAATAAAATCCTGTTCTGTCAGCACCTAATTTACAATGATGAAGACATTTGCCATTACGAGATTTAATTTCATCCATATAATTAAGAAATTGAAAAGTTTTTTCTTTTTCTGGGTTGCTAGAAACAGATGGTATGTTATAATAATTTATATTTAATTTTTTTGCAACATCTGCTTCTATAAAGTCTGTGTCAGGAGATTTCAGTGTTCTATAATTAATAATATCTGTAATATGTTCATTATTTTTCAAAAATAAAATTTCATCTTTTTCAGGTTGTGCAGATCTTAAAAGATAATTATCAATTTTTTTATAATTTTTAGGATAATTATATGCTGTAAAGTTAATTTTATTTATTTTAAGAATTTTCAAATTTTACTCCTTGTAAGTACCAAGTTTTTACACCTGTAATCTTTACGTTTACAAATTCCCCTGTCAAATCTTTGTCGCAAGGAATATGAACTGTTTTGAAATTTCTTGTTTTCCCTGTATTTATCATTTTGCCTTTATGCTCGTAGAAATTTTCAATTAGAACTTCCATTTCTCTGCCGACGTATTTAAGATTTGATTTAAGGCAATTTTCTTGAATTTTTTTGTTTAATCGTTGAAATCTTTCGTCTTTAACATCTTCCGGTATAAATTTGTCTGTCCATTTAGCTGCAACAGTTTTTTCTCTTGGAGAATATGATGCAAGATTTGAATAATCAAGTTCAAATTCATCAATTGCAGTCAGAGTTTCTTCAAATTGTTCTTCTGTTTCGCCCGGAAAACCTGCTATAAAATCACTTGTGATTGTAACATCAGGCACCATATCTCGAACTTTTTTGACTATTTTTGCGTAAGTTTCTCTATCATATCTTCTGTTCATTGCTTTCAATACTTCAGAGCTTCCTGATTGCATTGGAATATGAAAATATTCACATACTTTATCAAGTTCAACAACAGTTTTGATAAGTTCATCTGTTATATCTGTCGGATAAGAAGTTACAAAGCGAATTCTAAATTTGCCTTCGATTTTATTTAAGTCTCTTAAAAGATTTGCAAGACGGTAATTGCTAAGTTCAGGATGATCAGCTTGTTTTGTCGGAAAGTCTTTTCCGTAGCTGTCAACATTTTGCCCAAGTAATGTAATTTCTTTAAAACCTGCATTAAGAGCATCTTTTGCTTCTTTAATAATAGTTTCAGGCAATCTTGAACGTTCTCTGCCTCGTGTATAAGGTACAATACAGTATGTACAAAAATTGTTGCAGCCTTCAGTTATCGGAATCCAGGCATTCACACCTTTAACTCTGTGAATATCATATTTTACAGCCAAATCATCTTCTGTAGCATTAGTTTCTGAACATTCACAAACTTTTTCATCATTGTTTATTCTTTTAATAATTTCGGGTAATGAATATATTTTGTGAGTTCCAAGAACAAAGTCAACATAAGGCGCGCGTGAAAATATACTGTTTGCTTTTTGTTGAGCTACGCAGCCACAAATTCCTATTTTTATATTTTTACCCTCTTGTTTCCATTTTCCCCATACGCCTAATTGGCTAAAAGCTTTGTCTTCGCTCAATTGTCTGATAGAACAAGTGTTAACTATTAACAAATCTGCTTTTTCTGGTTCTTTTGTTTCTTCATAATCAAGGTAAGATAGCATTCCGAGCATTCTTTCCGAGTCAGATTTGTTCATCTGACAGCCCATTGTTTCTATATAAACTTTTTTCATATTCAAATCCCTATTTATTTAATGTTAACTGATTAAATTATAATACAAAAATAGTTAATATACTTGACTTTCCGCAAAAAAAAATATATCCTAATATCATAATGGTGTGAAAGGTGTTTATTGTATGGGATTATGTAAGAAAAATGTCTTGTTTCTGCTGCAAGAGCGTACAGAAAAATATGCAGATAAAGTTGCACTTGGAATGAAAAACAAATATGGCTGGAGAGAATTTACTTACCGCGGTATTGGTTTGATGTCAAGAAAGCTTGCTCATTATCTAATTAGTGAATTAAATGTACAAAAGGGTGACAGATTAGCTATTCTATCTGAATCCAAACCTGAATATGGAGCTTGTGTCTTTGCGTCCGTAATTTCCGGAATGACGGCTGTGCCTTTGGATGTAAAGCTTACTAAATATGAATTGAAATCAATACTTTCTGATTGTGAACCTTCTGTTATTATGGTTTCTGAGCATAATCTTGAAATGGCAAGGTATTTGAAAGATGTTCTTCCATCTGTAAAAGAAGTAATTATAATGGATGAACCTTCTTGTGAAACGGAAGAAAAAAGTATTTATGAGCTTCCTGATAACTATGATTGCAGATGGCGTTTCAGAAATTCTAATTCAACTGCATTCATAATTTATACATCAGGAACGACAGGGGCTCCAAAGGGTGTTGAAATTACTTTTGCAAATATGTTAGCGCAACTTGATGATTTAAAACTTGCTCTTGATCAGATTTTGCCGTATGAGCATGTAAATATTTTATCAATATTGCCTATGAACCATCTTTTTGAGATGACTGTAGGATTTTCAACATTTTTAAACTTCGGCTTTTCTGTTTATTATACTCCAAGCTTAAAGCCGAAAGATGTTTTAAGTATTATGAGAGAAAAGCAAGTTGAATTTATGATAGTTGTACCTGCATTTTTAAAACTTTTAAAAACAGGTATTGAAAATGAATTAAGTAATTCCCCTAAAGCTGTGCAAACCGCTTTTTCTATAATGTTTAAACTCGCAAAATTTATTCCTTCATATAGAATAAAAAAATTTATGTTTAGAAAAATTCATGCAAAATTTGGCGGGCATTTTTCAGGCTGTATATCAGGGGGTGCACCTTTAGATGTTGCAGTTGGTGATTTCTTCCAGAGGATAGGAATTAAAGTTTATCAGGGTTATGGACTGTCAGAGACAAGTCCTGTAGTATCTGTTAACACTGATCGTCGTTCTGATATTGCATCTGTTGGAAGACCATTAAACAGTTTCGAGGCCAAAGTTGATGACCAGACCGGAGAATTGATGCTTAAGGGCCCTAGTGTTATGAAAGGTTATCATAATCATCCGGAGCTTACGGCGGAAGTTATTGAACCTGATGGATGGCTTCATACCGGTGATATTGCAAGAATTAGCAAAGAGGGACATATTTATATAACAGGCAGGATTAAAAATATGATAGTTTTATCCGGTGGCAAAAAAGTTTTTCCTGAAGAGGTTGAGTCTGTAATTGACAAAAGCCCTTATATTGCTGAAGTTTGTGTTTTAGGAACTTCAAGAACTTTCGGCGCAAAGGATGGAACTGAAGAAATAAGTGCAGTTATAGTCCCGACAGATGAGGTAATTCAAAAATATGATTGGGATACAGTAGATAAGCTTGTAAAAGATGAGGTAAAAAAATTGTCTTTGCGGTTGACTCCATACAAAAGACCAATTAATATAATAGTAAGTAAAAATCCATTACCAAGAACAACTACAAGAAAAGTTAAACGTAAAGAGGTAAAAGAGCTTGTAAATGTATAGGAGTCAAAGATGAAAAAAATAATATTAACAGCAGTGTTTTTTGCAATAGGTATTCCTGTAATCTCAGCTGACGTTATAGAACAAAGTAATGTTCCTCAATCTGAGGTAATTCCGGAGGTGCAAAATGTTGTAAAACCTGCAGATCCTGTAAGAGATGAACTGCCACCTCAGTGGTCGGAATTTTGTGAAGCAGGTTATGAACGTGCTGTTTATAAAGACAGACATGATGTTTTCGATATTTTTAGTTTTGTAAAGTCTGAACGTGTAAAAAATAACTATTGGGCAGAACGTAGGGTAAGTTTTGAAAAATATTTGAAAACTTGCGAAAATCTTGATAGTCATTCCAAGTCAGCTTGTTATGCAAAATTACGTGAAATGGAAAATGACAAAAATGAGCTTTATAAGATAAAGAGTAAGCAGTTGTTGTACGAAAATAATGTTGATATTCACAGAAGATAATTTTATTAGCAATATTCAGTGATTTTATTGATTTCCTTGAGCGCAAGTTCAAGGATTTCGTATATATTGCCAATTTGGCTATTTTCGCTCATCTCACATTCTGCATAAACTTTCAATACCTGCAGATAACTGCTTAGTTTTGTTGCATGCTCAGATATGATATTTAGTTTTTCAAAGTAATTTTTCTCTGTTTGTATATTACTATTTTATAGTAATAAAATGGTAATAATTTGTCAACTAATTATGTTACCATAAAATTATAATAATATTATAATAGGAGAATTTATGGTAAGAAAATCTTTAAGACCAATCGGTGGCAGTTATGGTGTAATAATCCCGAAACTTTATCTTGAGGAAATGGGGATTAATCCTGTATTACACGATGTGGATATTGAGGTAAAAGATAAGGTGCTTATTGTTAAAAAATTGGATAAGCAAAAAGAAAATTAAAAAAAGAGGTGATTTATAATCACCTCTTTTTAAGATTATGACATGAATTGATTATGAAAAATATCTTTTCAAAAGACCGTCAAATGCTCTACCATGACGAGCTTCGTCTTTAGCCATTTCATGAACTGTGTCATGGATAGCGTCATAACCTAATTGTTTAGCACGAGCTGCGATAGCAAGCTTACCTTCGCAAGCGCCTTGTTCAGCATCAGCTCTCATTTCAAGGTTTTTCTTAGTTGAATCAGTTACAACTTCGCCTAACAATTCAGCAAATTTTGCAGCGTGTTCAGCTTCTTCAAAAGCATATCTTTTGTAAGCTTCTGCAACTTCTGGGTATCCTTCTCTTTCAGCAACTCTTGACATTGCAAGATACATTCCAACTTCAGTACATTCACCTGCAAAGTGAGCTCTCAAGCCTTCCATAACTTCTTTATCTTCAACTTTACCATCGCCTACTTTATGTTCACAAGCATATACTTTTCCTTCTGCTGTATTTATTTCTTTAAATGTAGTTGCACCACAAAGAGGGCATCTTTCAGGAGCTTTATCAGCTTCTGTTGACCAACCACATACTGTACATACAAATTTAGCCATTTTTACCACCTTTCTTAATACAATAAAATTTAGCCTCTTTTTTTACATAGTTTATAATACACCATAATTTTAAATTTGTAAAGTAGGAATTATTATCATTTTTTCAAAAATTCACATAAAAATCAAATATTTTTATTTAAAAATATATTTATTTATAAAAAAAAGACCTTGTTTTATCAAGGTCAAGGTTGGTTATTTTGGTTATGTTATAGTAATTATGATTAAGATTCGTTTTACATTGTTTATAATTATCCTGAAAGATTGGATTTGCCATGCCAAATGGAAAAGTTTACAAAACTTTATGTTATTATATTGATATGTTTGAAAAATTAAAAAAATTTTTTCTATCAAAGATTTTAAGACGCAAATATTACCGGACAGGTAAATGCAAAGCTTGCGGGAAATGCTGTACACAGATTTATGTAAAGCATTACAAGCATGTTGTTAATGATGAAAAAGAATTTGAAAAACTTCAGTATCTGCATAGGTTTTATACATATTTAAAAATAATAGGCAAAGACGATATTGGTTTAATTTTTGAATGCCAGAATTTGGATCCTGTCACTCACAAATGTAAAATTCATAAAACTCGTCCTGGGATTTGCAGAAGATACCCGCAAGAAGAATTATTCTCCATGGGGGGAGCTTTATCTGAAGATTGTGGTTATAAAATGGAACCTATTATACCTTTTTCTGAAGTTTTGGAAAAAGAAAGTCGTAAAAGGATTACATAATTTCTGTATTATTTAATTCTACAATATCAAAAGAATTTTCAAGAGTTGTGTTCTTTGATTTCTCCAAAATCAATTCAAGTCCTTTTGATTTAGGATGAATTAAAATGTTTTCTTGTGGAGCTTTCCCACAAGCAAGTATTGATGTGTCTATATCAGGTCTGTCACATAATAAATCTGCAAGTTTGTTGACTGTTTTAATAGAATTTTCACCATTAGGATTATGGATTTCACTCCCTCCGATAATCCATGCGGTTAAAGTTTTTTTTGTTTTTTCTTTAAAGTTATCAATTATATTTTCTATTTCTTCAAGTAATTTAGTGATATTTTCACCTGTTGGGATGTATTTTAAAACACCAGCTTTATCATTGTTAATAATTACAACTATATTTTCATCATTTGGCTTTGCGCTATATATTTGACAGTTTCTTAAAATATATTTATTACCTGGTTTTAAATCTTTTGATTTTCTTGCAATATCAAACGCTAATTCGTTAAATTTTGTAGGGTTGCATATTAAAGTAGTTTGACCTTGAAAACTTACATTATTCATATTTGTTTTACTCCTTATTTATTAATTATAAAATGCGTAAAAAAATTTTTTGCTACTTTCAGGCAATGAAAAATTACAAATTGTCGTTTAAGCTTATAATGTAGGATAATTTGAAAGGTTGGAAAATATGAAGAAATGTATATTTATATTGATATTAATGTTTAGCAGTTTACAAATTCCTGTTTTGGCAACTTGCAGTATAACAGGCGGCGCCTGTACAGCTTCGTCTATTTTAGAGACACCTTCTCTTGAACAGAGATTAGTTCCCGATAATTTAGAAGAATTACAAAAACCTGATGCGTTTCGACCATCTTATATAACTCCTTATTATGATTTGTTGATTAACACAGAACAGAATACTTCTTCTTTACCTCCTGAAAATAATTACAATTCAAATTGTCAATTTGGGGTATGTATGCCGGGTCAATCTACCGGAGCCGGCGCAGAGATTGTTGAATAGCTGGTAAAAAGAAAAAGATGGGGACAATCATTTAATTTGTCCCTTCTTTTTTTGTTGATTTTTCGCTTCAATTATTAATTTTTTGTTTATTTTTTTAAGATTTGAAAAAAAAAGTGTTATAACATAAATATAATTAATGGAAGGTAATAATTCATAGTAAAGGAGATAATTAATTATGGCTAAAACAATTGGTATTGACTTAGGTACAACAAACTCTGTTGTAGCAGTCATGGAAGGTGGTAAGCCGACAGTTATTGCCAACGCTGAAGGTTCTCGTACAACCCCTTCAATTGTAGGTTTTTCAAAAACAGGTGAAAAACTTGTAGGTCAATTGGCAAAACGTCAGGCTATTTTAAACCCTGATAAAACTATCGCTTCTATAAAAAGACATATGGGCGAAGATTACAAAGTAAATATTGATGGAAAAGACTATACTCCTCAAGAAATTTCAGCAATGATTTTGAGAAAACTAGCTGATGATGCTTCTAACTACTTGGGAGAAAAAGTTACATCAGCTGTAATCACAGTCCCTGCATATTTTAACGATGCTCAAAGACAAGCTACAAAAGATGCAGGCAGAATCGCAGGTTTGGATGTTTTACGTATCGTAAACGAACCTACAGCTGCTGCTTTGGCTTACGGTCTTGAAAAAGAAAAATCTGAAAAAGTTTTGGTATTCGACTTAGGTGGTGGTACATTTGATGTATCAATCCTTGAAATCGGCGACGGTGTTCATGAAGTTCTTTCAACATCCGGTGATACTCACTTAGGTGGCGATGACTTCGACCAAAAAGTTATGGATTGGATTTGTGATGAATTCAAAAAACAAGAAGGTATTGATCTTCGTGGTGACAAACAAGCTATGCAACGTGTTAAAGAAGCTGCTGAAAAAGCTAAATGTGAATTGTCATCAGTTATGGAAACAAATATTAACTTGCCATTCATCACAGCTGATGCAAATGGTCCAAAACACTTAGACTTGAACTTAACAAGAGCTAAATTTGAAGACCTTTGCCGTGACTTGTTGAACAGATGTAAAACTCCGGTTGAAAATGCATTGAAAGATGCAGGTATTACAAAAAATGATATCAACGAAGTAGTTCTTGTTGGTGGTTCAACTCGTATTCCTGCAGTTCAACAATTAGTAAAAGAATATACAGGTAAAGAACCTAACCAATCTGTAAACCCTGATGAAGTTGTTGCAGTTGGTGCTGCAATCCAAGCAGGTGTATTAGCAGGTGAAGTTAAAGATATCGTTCTTTTGGATGTAACTCCGTTGACACTTGGTATTGAAACATTGGGTGGAGTAATGACTCCATTAGTTCCAAGAAACACTACAATCCCTGTTTCCAAATCTCAAGTATTCTCAACTGCTGAAAACAACCAGACAGCTGTAGATATTCACGTACTTCAAGGTGAAAGACCAATGGCTAAAGATAACAAATCTTTAGGTATGTTCAGACTTGATGGTATCCCCCCAGCAATGAGAGGATTGCCTCAAATCGAAGTTACATTTGATATTGATGCTAACGGTATTGTAAATGTTTCAGCTAAAGATAAAGCAACTAATAAAGAACAAAAAATTACTATCACAAATTCTTCTAACCTTTCAGAAGCTGATATTGACAAGATGGTTAAAGAAGCTGAAGCTAACGCAGCTGAAGATAAGAAGAAAAAAGAAGAAGCTGAAATTAAAAACAATGCTACAAGCTTAATCGGTTCAGCAGATAGAATTGAAAAAGATTTTGAAGGCAAAATTGATGCTGCTGACAAATCTAAACTTGAAGAACAAAAAGCTGCATTACAAAAGGCTTTAGATGAAAACAAACCAACTGATGAATTGAAAAAATTATCAGATGAATTGCAACAAACAATGTTTAGTATTTCACAAAAAGCTTATGAAGCAGTTCAAAAAGAAGAACAATCAACAGCTTCAAGTGAAAGTGCATCATCAGAAAACGATAAAAAAGACAAAGGCGACGATGATGTAATCGATGCTGAATATACTAAAGAATAATGACAAAGGCATCATCTTTTAAAAACGACCTCTTATTAAAGAGGTCGTTTTAGTAATTAATGAATTCTATTAATGTAACAAAATGTAAATATAAATTTAAAATAGTCTTAAACTCCCTTATACTACCTCTTAGGATAGGATAGGATAGGATAGGATAGGATAGGATAGGATAGGATAGGATGCCTTTATAGCAATTTTTTCTCCTTTTTTGTTTTTATAAAAATATAGAAGAAAAGAAAGGATATTTATTATGGGAATTACAGTTAAAGATTTATTTCAATATGATCCGAATTTTGATCCGGCGAAGATTCGTCGTTTAACCGGAAAGTCAGATTATAAAAAAACAGATTCTGTTGATTTAGCCAGATTAGCCGCATTGAATGATAATGATTTATCAATTTTTGTAGCAAGAAAAGATAAAACAGTGTTAAATTATATCAATAATGATAATGTTCGTGCCCAAGTTGCAGATGCATCTCATGTTAAAAATGTCAAAAGTGAAAAAACAAATAAAAATGAACAAAATAATTCCAATATTGGGGCTATTCCTATGGACAAAAGTATTTTTGATATAAAAGAAAAAGAAGCTGTATAGGAGATAATCTTTGATAAAAAATATTCAACAAAATAATAATATCTCAAAACAAGACTATAATGAAGCTCAAGTATATTTAAAAAATCAGATTAAACAACCTAAAAATTTAACTGATTTGAAGCGCAATGCAAATATAAAATTGCGTCAAGTACAACTTGCAAGAAATCAAGGTGATATAGAAATAGCTGCGATACTTGCTTATGAGTATCAGCAAATTATTCAAGATATAAATAATTATTACAAATAAAAAAGACGACCTTTTAAAAGATCGTCTTTTTGTTATATTTTATTTAATTGGACTTATATATTAGCTAATTTTAAATAGTAATCGTTAGCTCTTTCGAATTTGTGAGCAGCATTGAACAATCTGCTCTCTTGCAATTGAGGAGCTAAGATTTGAAGGCCGATTGGCATACCGTCACGGTCAAATCCTGCAGGAACGCTTAATCCAGGTATACCTGCCAAGTTAGCTGAAATTGTTGCAATATCTGTTAAATACATAGCCAACGGATCTGATGCTTTAGCACCCAAATCAAATGCAGTGTTTGGACAAGTTGGTGATATTAAAATATCAACTTTTTTGAAAGCTTCTTCAAAATCTTGAGTAACTAATGCTCTCATTTGTTGAGCTTTTTTGTAGTATGCATCGTAGTAGCCTGATGATAATGCATAAGTTCCAAGCATTATACGACGTTTAACTTCAGGGCCGAATCCTTCTGCACGAGTTTTTGTATACATTTCGAGTAAGTTTTTAGCATCAGGAGTTCTGTAACCGTATTTTACACCGTCAAAACGTGCTAAGTTTGAAGAACATTCAGCAGTAGCTAAGATGTAATAAATACCTATTGAATATTTTAATTTCGGTAAAGAAATTTCAACAATTTCGCAACCTAATTTTTTGTAATCTTCAATAGCTTTTTCCATAGCTTTTTGAACATCTTCAGACAAACCTTCAGACATAAGCTCTTTTATAACACCAACTTTCATACCTTTGATGTCGTTGTTTAAGTTAGCTGCATAATGTTCAACAGGCAAATTCAAAGAAGTAGAATCTTTAGGATCATGACCTGAAATAACTTCCAACAAATTTGCAGCGTCTTCAACTGTTCTTGCAAAAGGTCCGATTTGATCTAAAGAAGATGCAAATGCAATTAGACCGTATCTTGAAACACGACCGTATGTTGGTTTCATTCCAACAATACCGCAGAATGATGCCGGGAGTCTAATAGATCCGCCTGTGTCAGAGCCAAGAGCTAAAGTAGCTTCACAAGCTGCAACAGAAGCAGCGGAACCGCCTGATGATCCGCCTGGAACTTTATTTAAATTCCAAGGGTTGTGAACTTTCTTGAATGCTGAGTTTTCATTTGAAGAACCCATTGCAAATTCATCCAAGTTTGCTTTCCCAACGATTGGAACAAGGTTATTCAATAATTTTTCACTAATAGTAGCGTTGAAAGGAGAAACAAAGTTTTCCAAAATTTTTGAAGAAGCTGTTGTTTTAGATCCTTTCAAGTTCATATTATCTTTTAGAGCAAGAGGGACACCTGCAAGAAGAGGTAATTCTTCGCCTTTTGCAATTTTTTCGTCAACTTTTTTAGCTGTATTCAGTGCAATTTCTTTTGTTAAAGAATTGAAAGCACCAAGTTTTTCATCAAGGTCGTTAATTCTTTCAAAAGCTGCATTAGTCAATTCTACAGCTGAAATTTCTTTATTTTTTAAAGCTTTGCTTTGTTCTGTAGCTGATTTTTTTAAAAGCTCGTTCATAATTTCTCCTTAAAGCTATTCAATTATGTTATAAGAAAATTTTATGACAAAAATAACTGTTTAGCAAGTTAAGTAGTTGATTATCTTTTTATAGATGTTTTCTGCAAATTTTGTGTAATCATTGTTTTGATTTTTATATTCATTCGTCATAAGTTCTACCCAATTATTGTGTTGGATTTTAAAATTTTCTGTAATTTGTATAATATTTTCATTATTTATATTTTCAAGTTGATAATTGGAAATTATAATTAATTTAAAATTATTTGTTTTTGTTTGTAGCACATTAAAAAGATTAAGTATATCTTGTTTTAATAATTTTTTTTCAAAATTAGAATATATAAAATATATTTTTTTGTTAGAATTTAATGTATTTTTAAAATTTATAATTCTTTTTTTGTATCTTTTTTTGAATTCATTTAATGTGAGCATATTATCGTGTGGATAATATGATTTAGTATATTCATTTATCCATTTATTATTTTTGTATTCTAATCCATCAAAAAAATTATTAAAATCATTTTCAATAATTTCTATAATTTTTGTTATATCTTGAAATAAACATAAATCAAATGGATATGTTTTTTCTCCATATATTTTTCTTGGTTTTAAATTTATAGTTGTCATTAGGACTCTTGGTAAACAATTATTTCCAAGTGGTATGATATGATAATTTTGTTTTTTAAATTTCAAGAAGTTTTTTAGAGAAAAATAAAAAAGGAAATTTCTTGTATTTTTTCTATATTTTTTCGGTAGCCAGAAAGTTATTAATTTAATAAGAATTTTTTTTAATTTCAAATAATAAAACATCAAAATATATCCTTATTTTGGTCATAAGTATGAACTATTATACATGATTTATAGTTTATTAACAAAAAATATTCACATGTATGAAGTTATTTTAAAATTATGACTAATAAAGATTTCAACAAAATAGTATGTAGCAGAATATTAGAGCTTAGAAAAAAGCATAATTTTAACATAGAACAACTTGCCTATCAAAGTGATATATCTAAAGGCGGGTTGAGTGAAATTGAAAGAAATATGAAAGAATCAAGATTATTTACAATTTTGAAAATATGTAGTGCTCTTGGAATTATTATGAAAGAATTTTTTAATTTTGAAGAAATTGATAATTTTTTAAATCAATTATAGGCTTTGCATTTTTTTATTTATTTGTGCATGAATTTTATTGGCGTGGTATAGATAGTTTGTTAGTTTTTCGTAATTTGCTTTTGTTTCGCCGTATGGAACTTTCATTGCGATTAGTTCATCCACATTTTCATTTATGCTTTCTAAAGTTTCAAGTGAATCGCTCAAATCTAGTATAGATTTGAATTTTTTTGATAATTTCGCGATAATTTTTCTTGATACAAAACGAGCAAGACGACGAATTGGGGATAATTTTGTTTTTTGTTTTTTAGATGTTATGGCATCAGATATCTTTTCTGTTATATTGCGTTTAGAATATTCTTCTTTTAGTTCCGCAAGTTCATTTTCTATTTGTTTTGCACGGATTTTTAAATCCATTACATCCAAAAGTTTTCCTAAAAGTTTTGCCCCCTTAATTTTTGAATTTAAAGCATCAAGAGCCTCTTCTTTTTCGGCAATTAAATATTCAAGCTTTAACGTTTTGTCATCAAGATCCTTGAAAGAATTGTCGTTTAAGATATTTAAATCGTAATCATTTAATCTTTTATTAAAATTTGTTTGGAATAGATTATTGTTCATTTCATGTTTTCCTAAAACACGTCAATAAGAAAATTTGTTATTCTATTGTGTAAACTTTTTTATAATACAATACTACACCTATTAATGTTAGTACAATGTTTGGCATCCAAGCTGCTAAAAATGGCTGTAATGTTCCGGCTTCACCAAAAGATATAGATAAGGCTCTTATCAGATAGTAAGCAAATATGATTAAAATGCTGAATAAAAATCCTCTGTTGTATCTTACTCTAGGTGGTGTTATAGCAAGCGGAACACCGATTAGAACCAACGCAATTGTCGTTAGCGGAAGCGCTAGTTTGTCATAAAGTTCTATATGGATTATATTTTTTTGTTCATCGCTAATGTGATTATGTCGAATATAATTTATTAATTGCGTAAAATTCATTTCTTTGGCAACGTTTTTGTTTAATTCTTTTGACATATCAAGCCCAAATTTTACAATTGAATTGTCAAATAATGTTGTATTAAGAATTTTGCCATCATCGCTAACTGTGTATACGGCACCTTTTTCAAATTCCCATCCTTCTGGAGAAGTTTTACCCTCATCGGCCTGTAAAATTTGAATTGTTCCTTCTTTTGCCGTATCCAAAACTGTAATGTTATGCAAAACTTTGTTTTCACAAAAACCTACATAGAAAAGTCGTTTTAAACTATCCCCTTCTGTAAGTTCTTTAAATACAAAGTTTTGTTTCCCTTCTGGAATATTTTTTTGTCCTAAAGACCAAAGTGCTAAATCTTTTGATTGTTTGGTCATTACAGGAACTATGCTTTCATTAATTATAAAGCTGCAAATTGACATTAAAAGTGCAAATATAAATATGGGTTTAGCAATTCTGTTTAACCCGATTCCGCAAGCTCTCATAACAGTGATTTCAGACTTCAAGCTCAAACCATTCAATGTCATAACTGTAGCCAGCAAAACACCCATCGGAATTGTCATGACAATTACTTGCGGCAAGTTTAAAATAATCATCATTAAAGCAACTTTGAAAGGAATTCCAAACAGTGAAATTTGTTTGATAAGAGTGATAAATGTATCTGAAGCAAATATAATAGATGTAAATACGCAAACGCCCATAATAAACATCTCAATTATTTGCCTCAAGATATATTTATCAAGTATTGAAATTCTTTTGTCGTCAAAATTTGCCATAATTTAATCTTACTGAAAATAATTTTATTTATCAAATTCGATAAGAACTTTTAATGTTTCTTTTTCTTTGTTTTTCTCAAATGCTTCAATTGCATCATCTGCTTTGTATTTTGCTGAAATAAGCGGAGAAAAATCAATTTTGCCTGATTTTAAAAGTCTCAATGCAGGTCCAAATTGTCCGCAGCGTGAGCCTAATACCGTGATTTCATCAATTACGATTGGCGCAAGATTGAATTCTTTAGATGCTGCAACTGTGCTTTTTAAAACCAAAACTCCGCGAGGTTTTGTGAGAGCCAAAGATGTTTCAAAACCTGAAACAGATCCTGTAGCTTCAACAACAACGTCATAGATTTTTTCAACTTTTAAATCGTTAAGGAGTTTTGTTTCGACCCCTTGAGTGCGAGCAATATCAAGCTTGTTTTGATGTTTGCCGACTAAAGTTACGTCGTAATTTTGAGCATTAAGCGCTAAAGCTGTAATAAGCCCAAGTTTTCCATCTCCTAAAACTATTACTTTTTGGAATGGTTTTATATGTAATTGTTCAGTGATTTCGCAAGCTGCAGCCAAAGGTTCTACAAATACTGCCTGTTCATCAGGAACGTTATCAGGAACTTCAAAGAGAACTTCCAAAGGCATTGTAAAATATTGTGCAAATACGCCGTCTTTTCTCCAAATTCCTAAAGTATGACGTTCAGGACAATGGCGGTATAATTTTTCAGCGCAATATGGACAATCAGGTTTTTTACATCCGTAGCTGATTTCAGGAACGACTCTTTTGCCTAAAAGAGATTGGTCTTCATCATTTATTTCTTCAACAACTCCGACAGCTTCGTGCCCTAAAATCCCTTTGTATCCCATATAACCTTTTGTGATTTCATAATCGGTATTACAAATTCCTGCAAGAGTAACACGAACTAATGCCTCTCCTTTTTGAGGAATTGGTTTTTTATAATCATTTACTAATTTTAATCCTTCATCAAATACTACAGCTTTCATCTTTTTCTCCAAATTTTTTATATGTTTTAATATTATCCTTCTGCAACAACCGTTGTCAAAAGTTCTCCGTAGCTGTTCATTGACCCGTCAGTTTCTTCTACTACGTAGTTATAACCTTCTTTGCCTTCTACAGCTTTTTCAGCTTTTTGTAAAGCTTCATCATAATCTTTTGTTTCTGCTACTAATGTTTTTGAAAATTCTGAATGATTTTTTAGAGTATAAACGTGGTACATATTTTCCCCTTTCTTAGTTTTTTAGAAGAATTGGAAGTTAGGATTTCAAGCTATTTTAGATATTGCAGTACAAACTTATTTTTTGAAATCAGCTTGTCTTCTGTTAGCTGAATAGCCGGAATAACTTCTATACTCCTTTCTGTTCTATTTTCTCTTTTAATTCTAACACTTCATATTTTAGTCTGTTTAATTCGCATTTTACAGGATCCGGAATTCTGTTGTGCATTAAAACTCCGTTTTGATCAATAATTTTTCTATGGACGACTCTGCCTGGAACTCCTACAACTGTTGAATATTCAGGTACATCATCTACTACAACGGAACCTGCTCCTACTCTTACGTAATCACCAAGTGTTATATTGCCTAAAACTTTAGCACCTGCGCCGACTATTACGTTATTGCCTAAAGTCGGGTGGCGTTTACCGTGTTCCTTGCCTGTCCCGCCAAGTGTTACTTGTTGATAAATTAAAACGTCATTGCCAATTTCTGTTGTTGCACCTATTACAACACCTTCTCCGTGGTCGATAAAAAATCTTCTGCCGATTTTTGCTGCAGGGTGAATTTCAATCCCTGTAATAATCCTTGTGATATATGAAATTACCCTTGGAATTAGAGGAATATGCCATTTGTAGAGCCTATGAGCGAATCTATAAGCTATTAGGGCATGAAGTCCCGGGTAGCATAGAATAACTTCAAGCAAATTTTCTGCGGCAGGATCTTTGTCGTATATTACCTGAATGTCTTCTTTTACTTTTGTTATCCCTCTTTTTAGTATTTTAAACATTTTATTTCACCTGTTTTTGTGAATCCTTTTTGCTGAGTTAAATTTTTTAATATTAAACTAACTTAGCAAATTTACGTTTCCCTGCTTGCAATACTATACTGTCTGTAAAGTTGAATGTATAAGCCATATCGGTAATTTTTTCACCATCAACTTTTACTCCGCCGCCTTGAATGAGACGTTTTGCTTCGCCTTTGCTTGCTGTGAATTTGAGTTCTACAAGAACATCAAGAATTCCTTTACCGTTCATTCCTGAAACTTCTTCAATATCATCAGGAATTCCCTTGTGAGAAACTACATTAATAAATGCATCTTGTCCGCGTTTAGCGCCTTCTTCTCCATGGTATTCTTTTGTGATTGTATATGCAAGTTTCATTTTAATGTCACGAGGATTTACTGAACCTTCTGCAATTTGTTTGTCGATTGTTTCCAACTCTTCTTTTGTAGCATCTGTCAATAAGCTAAAGTATCTTGAAATCATATTGTCAGGAATACTCATCAATTTGCCGAACATATCAACTTCTGAATCTGTTAATGAAATGCAATGTTCAGGGTATGTTTTAGACATTTTTACAACACCGTCTGTTCCTTCCAAAAGAGGCAAAAGCATAACCAATTGCGGGTATTTTTTGCCGTATGCGGCTTGAATATCTCTGCCTAAAAGGGTATTAAACCTTTGATCTGTACCACCAAGTTCTATATCAGAATCAACTTCTACGGAATCGTATGCTTGCATCAAAGGATAGAAAAATTCGTGAATTGAAATCGGACGACCTTCTGCGTATCTTTTTGCAAAATCATCTCTTGTCATCATTTGCGCAACTGTAACTTGTGCTGATAATTTTAATAAATCAGTAAAGCTCATTTTATGAAGCCAGTCAGCATTATTTACAACTTCTGCATCGCTTACATCTAGTACTTTTGACATTTGATCGAAATAAGATTTTGCATTTTCTTCAACTTGTTCTTTTGTTAAGGCAGGGCGAGTTTCTGATTTGCCTGACGGATCGCCAACCATTGCTGTTGCACCACCAACAATCAAGACAATTTTATGCCCCAAACTTTGGAATTCCCTTAATTTTCTCATAACAACAGTGTGTCCAAGATGCAGGTCAGGTCTTGTAGGATCCATCCCTAATTTGACTCTCAAAGGTGTGTTTGTATCGTGTGAGTGTTGTAATTTTATTGCTAATTCTTCAATTCCGCCTGGTAACACTTCTGCATTACGAGTCAAATGTTTTGCCTGCTCAATAAATTCTTTTCTTATTTCAACCATAATTTTCTCCAATTATTAAAATCTGTAAATTTATTATATCACGAGCAAAAAAATTTTTACGAGTTTTGTATTGACTATGGATAAGATTAATAACTTGAACTATACAGGGATTCAAAAATGTGATTTAATAGGAACAATACCAAGAATTAAAACGTGGTATTTATGGTGCTAAAAAGCAAATGAATTTTTTCAAAGTATAATAAATGATTATTTTTACATAAAATAGAAAAGACCGATATTAATATCGGTCTTTTAGTATTATTCTGAAATAGATTTTAATTCAGTTCTTAATTGAGTAATTTTTGAATTGTAGTATTCAAGCCAAGTAAAGTTTTCATCTTTTAGAGAAGGTTCTGCTAATGCCCTTATTCTTTTTTTGTCTATTTCGTCTAATTCATCTTGGATTTCTTTGCTTCTTATTGCATTTTGAATTTTAAGTTGTTTTGTTTTTGCTTCTTCGTCATTCAATTGTTTCCATATTCCGTTTTCTTTTGTATATTTTGAACTGTCTGCTGCAATTACGTTATTATTGAACAAGATTATTATTTTTCCCTTATTTTGTTCTTCTAATAAATCAGCCCAATATTCATCAGTAATTTCTATAGCATTTTCAAAATTGTCTTCGTAAAACCCATAGTCTTGATTATTTTTTGTTCCGTAATATTTCATTTTTCCCTCCTAGTATCCGATAGCTATCCAGTTCATGTTGTAAAATAAACCGCCACTTCCTATATCAAAGCCTGTTAGTGATTGGTGGCTGAATCCGGTATCACTTCTTGTGGTATCCATTGTCCAGCCGTTTTTAGAAAAGATAGGACAGGCTAAAGTAGTGAATGCTATAGGATAAGTTATTACTGATCCTACATATACTCCCCATTCAATAAGAAGCCCATTCGGGAATTTTATATATCCTTGATTGGTTTTACTTACTTTTCCGGTTACAGAATTCCAAGTCCCCCAAGCTGAATTTGTATAAGTTCTTGTATAAATTTCTGGGTTGTCTCCGTCACAAAACCATATTTGTTTAATTTCAGATTCTTCTTTGCCTGTTACAACAAGTACTCCGGAAGTCCCTGTAGGAATATTCACAGGGGTATAAAGTGTTGAAAATATGTAAGTCCCTTTAGTTTTGTAATCATTTAAATCTGTATCTGATTCTGTAACTGTGAATTCTGTTATTAGTTCTGTTTTATCAGCTTTAGTTTCAAGTATTTCATTTACATCAGAAATATTTGTATCACAGGATGATTTGTTTGCATCAATTTTATCTGCAAGTGCTATAAAGTTTGCATTGACTTCATTAGCCTTAGCTTTGGTACCGGGGATAAAAGAATACGGTATCATTGAATTAGTCATAAATTTCCTTTCTGACTAATTTAATGAAGTATGTTTATTTAAAAAAGGCGTTTGAATAATCAATTATACCACGTGTTTGCAAAATCCGTCAATCTTGTGCTAAAATTCTTGTATGGTAATTGGTGTAGATATAGAAGATATTGAAAGATTTAAAAACAAATCAGCGGAATTTATAAACCGAGTTTTTACTGATTTGGAAAAAGAATATTGTAATAAATTTTCAAACCCGGAAAGTCATTTTGCCGCTCGATTTTGCGCAAAAGAAGCTGTGATTAAAGCATTAACAGCTCTTGATATAAAAGGAGTTCAACTTAATGAAATAGAAGTTTTCCATAATGAAAATATGTGTCCGCAAATTCGAATTTTAAAAGACTTGAATAAAAATATAAATTTTCAATTAAGCTTATCCCACGACAGATCAAAAGCTATAGCATTTGTTAATGCTGAAGAACAATAGCTTTACTTTTTCTATATGAACCGAAAAATCTCATAAATGTTGAATGTTGTTTTATCTGTTTTATGGTGCCAATGATTCCAGGGTTATGCACGTGTCCTTCAAAGCTCACTATAAATATATAATCCCCAAATTGTTGTTTGGCTGGACGTGATGCTATATAGGAAAGATTTATATTATTTTGCATGAAAATTTGAAGAATGTTCAAAAGAGCTCCGGGTTTATTTTCTGTTGAAAATGCAATTGAAGTTTTGTCATGGCCTGTTTCTTCTGTTTCAAAATCTCCTATCAGTATAAATCTTGTTTGATTTGTTTTGTCATCATTAATATTTTCTTTTAGAATATTTAAGTTATAAATTTCTGCAGTTTTTGCACTCCCGATAGAAGCGTATGTCAAATTATAATTTTGTAAACTTCTTGCGGCTTCTGCAGTACTTGGAGCTTCAATAATATTTACATTAAAAGGCATTTCGTCATGTATGAAATTTTGACACTGAGCAAGAGCCTGAGGGTGAGATATTATGCCTGTTATGGATGAAAATTCTGTTGTTCTTGCAAGCAAACAGTGATGAATTGGCATATAATGCTCAGATAATATTCTAATGTTAGGGTTTTTGGTTGTCATAAGATTGTCTAAAGATTCTCTTACAGTTCCTTCTATTGAATTTTCAACAGCCAAAACTCCTAAAGTATCAGGGTTGTCATCAACATATTCAACAACCTGTCTAATTGTGGGCATAGGTGTCGGATAAGCGTTAATATTGAATTTGTCACAAAAATAGTCTTTTGCCATTTCAGTAAAAGAAGCTTGTGGCCCAAGGTATGCAATTGATTTTACATTTTCAAAATTTAACATTTGCGCTTAATCCTTATTTTTAATATGATAATTATATCAGAGAGAAAATATCGAGGCAATATGAGTGAAATAAAATTTGGGACAGACGGTTGGAGAGCTGTAGTAGGACAAGATTTTAATGAAGACAATGTACAACGTGTTATTAAAGCTATCGGAAAATATGTTTTTGATAATTTCGGATTGCACAAAAAAATAATTGTGGGTTTTGACCCTAGAAATAAGGCTTTGGAGTTTGCTACATGTGCAGCTAATCAACTTGCAGAATATGGTTTTAATGTTTTGTTAAGTGATAAAGTTATTCCAACACCTGTTTTGGCATATAATGCAAAGCATTTGAATGCTTGTGCGGTTATGTTTACAGCATCTCACAACCCGCCTGAATATTTGGGGATAAAATTTATTCCTGATTATGCAGGGCCTGCAACGTCTCAGATTACCGATGAACTTATGATTAATCTGCATTTGCCATTCCGTCAGAAAGGAAAAGGAATGGTTGAAAAATATAATTTTAAACCTGATTATTTCAGCCATTTGGAAAAACTTATTGATTTCGCAAAAATTAAAACATTGAACAAAAATATTATTTTTGATGGACTTTATGCTGCAAGTATAGGATATTTTGATAAAATTTTGGATGTCCATGGAATTAAATATGATAGTTTACATATGTATCATGACATTAATTTTGGCGGCGGAATGCCCGAACCTAAACCAAAGTATTTAAAAGAGCTTATTGAAAAGGTTAAGCAAACTCCTAATTCGGTTGGTTTTGCAAATGATGGTGATTCAGACAGATTTGGAGTAATAAATGAAAATGGGGAATATGTTTCACCAAACGAAATTATCGCAATTTTATTGATGCATTTGAAAAAACATAAAAATTATTCAGGTTCAATTGTAAAAACTGTAGGTGCAAGTCTTTTGTTAAATAAAGTTGCTGAAAAATTGGGTGTTGAAGTGATAGAAACTGCTGTCGGATTTAAGCATGTCGGCGAAGCTATGAGAAAACATAATCCGATAATAGGCGGAGAAGAATCAGGCGGTTTAAGTATTCAAGGTCATATCCCAGAAAAAGACGGTATACTTGCAAATTTGTTGATTTTAGAGGCTATGGCATACGAAAACAAATCTCTTGTTGATTTACAAAAAGAATTATATGATTTTGTAGGTTGTAAATTTTATAATGACAGAATAGATAAACGTCTTGATAATGTTAATGAAATTAAGCCGATATTGGAAGAGTATAAAAATAAATCTAAAATTGGAAATTTTGAGGTTAAAAATATTGACACAAAAGACGGTGTGAAATTGTATTTTACGGATAACTCAAGCTGGGTTCTTGTAAGACCTAGCGGTACAGAACCTCTTTTGAGAATTTATTTTGAAAGCGACAGCTTGGAAAAATTGGATAAGCTTAGAAGAAGTGACGTCTAAAATATCGGCGTCTGCAGCTTCTGGCCAATAAATCTACAGCTGCTGAAAACATTTTAAATTTTCTGTCCTCATCAAGTGCATCTTTACAGAAGTCATGAAGGTCTATTCGTTCCTGCTGGTTATTATTAACTTGCTGCGGTCTCTTTTTATTTTTTTGTTGTATATGTTCCTGAATTTTCTCAAATTCATTATTGTCAAGGAAAATTCCGCCGCAGGTGTAGCATGTATCTATTTGTACTCCGAAAGTTTTTGTTTTCACCATAGGTTTATTACATACCGGACAAATTCTTGTTTGGGTTTCATCAACCGGCATGAAGTTTTTATTTTCAACAATTTTCCTGATTTCTTCCGCAGAATTATCTGACGCTCCGCACTGCTGTAATTCTTTATTATCGAAGAATATTCCGCCGCAGTTATTGGCGCAAATATCAACATTTATTCCTTTGTCCGGAATAAAAATTTTTGTCATTTCTATACCGCAAGCAGGACATATTAATTTTTCGTTTGTATCTGTCATGAAACATCCTTATAAAATAATTTATCCATTGCTTTTAAAAATTTTGAGCGTTTTGCTAAATTCATATTATTTTTAAGTTCTAAATCATCTATTTTAGACCCTATTTCATTATATGTTTGCGAAAGCAATGCTTGACGTCTATCTTTTTCTGTCGGGTATTCTTCTCGCATTTTAATTAATTCTCCGTGGTCAAAGAATTTGGCTCCGCAATTATAGCATTCATCAATAATGATATCTCCTTTAGCACTTACGGAGTTTTTAACCATACTTGTGTTGCAAACAGGACAAATTCGAACTTTATTTTCATCAGTTTGTTCAAAAGTTTTATCTTGTATTGCTTGTTTTAATTCATCAATATTTTCTGAATATTCGTCAAACTTTTTTAATTCTCTGTTGTCAAAAAGTATTCCGCCGCAACCGTTAAGGCATATATCTATATTGACCCCTTCTTTAGACATAAAAATTTTTGTCATTTCTTTGCCGCAAGCAGGACAGTTGATAATTTTTGTTGTATCAGCCATTTTTTTTACCTCTTTTTTGTTAAATTAAAAAGTACGGATGTTTTCATCCGTACTTTTGTTGTTTCTAATTATTTTGTTTCTGCATTTTCTGATAAGTTTTTCAAGATAGTATATGATGCATCCCATCCGTTTAGACCGCCTGTAGCTTTATATTTTGCAATTTGTTTAGCTCTTTCGGTTTTTAATTTAGCTTGTTCTTTTTGCCATTTAGCAAGTTTTTTTGCATCAGCATTTCTTTCATCTATGTCCGGTTGAATAAATGCAAGAAAGTTTTTGTATTCTTGGCAATTGTATCCTGCTTTTACTTTAGAAGGGTAGTTGTATGCAAGATAGTCATAAATATACATTGTTCTTTTAAAGTTATTAGGCTGTCCTTTTAACAAATCAAGAGTGCTTCCTGGCATTTTGCCTAAAACTACAATCATTGCAAGTGGGTTATATCCTGCTTGAATCATTAAGTCTACACCTGTGATATCTGCAGCCATTTGGTCTTTTTCTGACATATTGTTTAGCGTAAGTTCATTGGCAATTAGTGCTGTGTTTTCAAGGCTTGTATCTACGAAGCTACCTGCGATGGCTGATGTCAAATTAGATACCAGTTTTTTCTTTGAAGCATTCGCATTTACAAGAGCTCCAACTTCTTGAGAAATAACTGCAGCTACTTCGTTATCATTGCCTGTGTATTGGAGATTTGTTTTGCTTATATATAGCTCATTATTAACATTTGATGTGCTATTGCCAACTTCAGTGTCAGTTACGACGAATGTTGTGTTTGAAGGTAATCCGTTTTTAGAAAGTACTTGTTTCCCGACAGTTGGAACTCTGTCAACTGCACTCCAAGTCGCAGCAAGTGAAGGAACCGCTAAAGATGCTGCTAAGAATAACGACAAAATAATCTTTTTCATATTTTTCCCTTTCTTCCTATTATTTGAAAAGTTATTGGCTCGGTAATTATAAATTAAGCACCTGAACCGTTGAGCTTTTCTAATCTGTAAATCTGTATTTGATTAATGCAATAATTGCATGAATTCCATCTCTCCAAGTAATTTTTTTACCTTCAGCAAATTCTCTTCCATAATAAGAAACAGGTAATTCATACAATCTGGCGCCACGTTTTAGCACTTTTGCAGTAATTTCTGGTTCAAAATCAAATCTGTTTGATTTAATTTCAATCCCTTTTATAAAATCTGCTCTGAAAGCTTTATAACAGGTTTCCATGTCGGTTAATGTTGAACCGTAAAGAATGTTTGTTAAAAGTGATAAAAATTTGTTTCCTAAAAGATGATGGAACATAAATGATCTTGACGGTTTACTTCCCGAAAGTCTTGAACCGTAACAAACGTCAGCTTTTCCATCAAGAATAAGTTTTATCAATGGTTCATAATCCACCGGATCATATTCCAAGTCTGCATCCTGAATTACAATAATATCTCCCGTTGCTTCTTTAAATCCTGTTCTTAAAGCAGCTCCTTTACCTTGGTTGTAATCGTGATACAAAACTTTATAAGGATATTTAGCATACAAATCTTTTGTTCCGTCTGTAGAATAATCATCTATGAGTATGATTTCTTTTTCTAATCCGCAAAAATTTGCATCTTCTACTTTTTTTATTATCTTGTCAAGTGTCGCTACTTCATTATAAACGGGAATAAGTATTGTGACTTTGTTCATCATTAACCTTCTATAAAAAACATTTGTAATATTCTAAAAAATATTGTACAATAAAAACAAAGAGTTGTAAATTATATTATGTGGTAATGAATGGATTAAGAAAATGAGTGAGTGCGATAAAGATTTGATAAAAAATGGTTTGTCTCTTTTAGAAGAAAAAAAGTATAAAGATGCATTGGAAGTGTTTTTGCAGGCCGAAAAATTTTATAGTGATCAAAAATCTGACGAAAACCTTTCAGTGGCATTAAGTTTTTGTGCAATTGCAAAGTATTTTACAGGCAAATCTCATTATGCGGAAGTTCTAAAAATTTTGAATGATGCTGATTATATGGCTCGTTATAGTAAAAGCGCGACGGCACAATTGGTAAATGAATACGCTCGTGGAACCGTATATTATGGTGAAGGAGCAGAAGATATTGCAATGCGCCATTTTACAAATGCAAAAAATATAGCTATTGAATATGGTGATGAGTTATCAGTGATAGGTTATGTATTAACAAGAATAAAGCAAATTAAAAGCGGTAAAAAATTCTCTGTTGCAGTTTCAAGTGACCCGCTTGTTTCTTTGGTTAAGATAGGACGTTCAATCAGTGCTGTTACAGATATTGATGTATTGCTCAGAGTTATTGCTGAGGAAACAAGAGTTGCAATCCAAGCGGACAGATGTACTGTTTTTTTACTTGATAAAGAAAAAGATGAACTTTGGAGCAAAGTTGCTTTGGGTATGGACAGTACAGAAATAAGATTTCCTGCAGATAAGGGGTTAGCAGGATATGTAGTAAAAACAGGTGAACCTTTAAATATCCCTGATGCATATAAAGATCCAAGGTTTAATCCTGATGTTGACAAAGAAACAGGGTACAAAACAAAAACGATTTTGTGTTTGCCTATCAAAAACAATAACAAAGAGATTATTGGTGCGTTTCAGGTATTAAATAAAAAGGGTGGAGTTTTCACAAAAGTTGATGAAGATTTGCTTGTAGCAATAGGTGGTAGTGCTTCTATCGCTCTTGAAAATGCACAACTTTTCGAGCAACAAAAAGAACTTTATAAGGAACAAAAAGAACTTTTTGAAAGCTTTATAAATACACTTGCAGCATCTATAGATGCCCGTGATAAGATTACTGCAGGTCATTCAAGCAGGGTGAAACTTTATGCAATGCTGCTTGTTGATGCACTTGGTTGTGATGAAAAATTTAAGGAACTTGTTGAACGTGCTGCAATTCTTCATGATATTGGGAAAATCGGAATAAGAGATACAGTTTTGCAAAAGGAAGGGAAATTGACCCCGGAAGAATATAAGCATATTCAAGAACATGTTCAGATTACGCATAATATTCTTGATAAAATTTATATGTCAAAAGATTTTAAGATGATAACTGAAATCGCTTGTTCTCATCACGAAAAATATGACGGAACAGGTTATTACAGACATCTTAAAGGCGAAGATATTCCATACGGGGGAAGAATTCTTGCAGTTGCAGATGTTTTTGATGCAATAACATCACGCAGACACTATCGTGATAAAATGCCTATTCAAAATGTTATTGATATTTTGATTGAAGGTAAGAATAAACATTTTGACGGGAATTTGGTTGATACTTTTTTAAAGATTTCAGCTGATAAAATTATTAATGTATTTTTGACTGAAAATCATCATTGTTTTAAAAAAGAAGATCAAGAAGTATTGAGTCATTATAATCTTAAAGATATTCACGATTTTATAGTTAATGAAAATGTTAATGATGAGCAAAAACATATTGCAGAATTATTTAATTTCTATTATTTTGGAAATGTAGCAGAAAATGAGGGAGCTTAATTGTTGCGAAACTGTTTGTCTATAGTTGTAATAAGTTTAGTAATAGGAATGCCGGTTTATTCTCTTGATTTTGACAGCATAAAACCAGCCAATCCTTTTGCGGAAAATTCTGCTCCTGTGAATACTATTGCTTTACCTGTTAAAAAGGCTACTTTAACTCATAACAGCATTCACAACCAATATGTTATAGCTTTTGATCGTTTTATGCAGAGCAATGTCAAGTCTGCTTACGGAAATTTTAAAGTCCTAATCGAAACTATGACACCAAACGATTACGGCTATATGTTGATGGCAGAACGTATGGCAGATATAGGATTTTTTAACCTATCAGAGTTGGCGGTTTCCAAAATTAATGATAAAACAATTTCGGATTTTCTTGTCGGTGATATAAAAAGTTATTATTACCCTTCAAAAAAATTGAAACCTGATGATGAAATGTATTTGGGAGAAGTATTTTCAAATATAATTTATAATGATCAAAGCCGCGAAGCGACATCAGAACTCGTAAAAAACACTTCGCTTCTTGCAGAATCTGATTATGCAAATTATGTTGCTGCTTTGGGGTATTTGAAATCAAGTAATATTGCAAATGCCGAAATTTATATAGATGAGGCAATAAAGAAAAATCCCCAGAATATAAATTATAAAAAGTTAAAAGCAGAAATTTTGTCTCAAGGTAAAAAACCTAAAAATGCACTTAAAATGGTTGATTACTTAAAGACACAAAAATTTTATACAACTGATTTTATAAAGAAAGCTGATTCTTTAGAGCAGTATGTTCTTTATAAATCAGAAAAAGATTACGCTCAAAAAATGTACCATTTAGGTTATTATTATTACTATGAGGGAGAGCTTGCAAAGTCTATAAGAACGTTACAAGGAGCTGTGACATCAAAGAAAAAGTATAACAAGTCAGTTTATGCAATTATGGCAAGAGTATATTTTGATATGCAGGATTATGAAAAAGCTCAGGATAGCGCATTAAAAGCTCATAAACTTGATAGTAGCAACCCTATGGCGCTTTTGGTTCTTGGAGATTTGAGTTATAGAAATCGAGATTATAAAGAGGCTCTAAAATATTATAAGGATGCAGAACCCCACGATAAAAATTCTTGGGTTTGTCCTGTAAAAATAGCCCAAACTTATGAACAATTAAATAAAGAGAAAAAAGCTATAGAAATTTATGAAAAAGTTTTAAAAACTTATTCCGATGCCTATATTGCTTATTACAAAATAGCATTGAAAGATAAATCTAAGGAACTTGCATATTTGAAAAAAGCAATATCAATAAATATGAATTATAAAGATGCTTGGATAGATTTAGGGCGTGTCGCAATAGAACGTGGCAATTATACGGAAGCTAATAAATATTTGGGTATAGCAAAATATATTGACGAAAATGATTTTAGATATTATTATTATCAAGGATTGATTGCAAAAAATCAGGGAATGAAGCAGGATGCTTTACAATACTTTAAAAAATCCCTTAGCATAAACCCTGATTATCAGCCTGCGAAAGAGGAATTGAGTCTATGAAGAAAAACATTTTAATAGTAGAAGATCATGAATTAACAAGATTCGGACTAAAAACGACATTTGAAAATGTTGATTATGTAGATCAGATATTTGAAGCTGATTCTGCAGAAAATGCTATTGAAATATTCAATAACAACAATATAGACATAATAATTATGGACTTAGGTTTGCCGAATATGAACGGTATTGAAGCAACCAAACAAATTCGTTCATCAAACAAGGATGTAAAAATTGTTATATTAACATCCCATAATGATGAAAAAGAAGTTTTGAACAGCTTAAAAGCCGGAGCTAATGCTTATTGCTCAAAAGAAATTAACCCTCAAAGACTCGTTGAAGTAGTAAGATCAGTAGCAGAGGGTGCTGCTTGGTTTGATCCGAGTATTGCTCATATCGTATTAAAAGCCAGTGCTAATTCCCCCACTTTTGAAAATGAAAATAACAGTAAAGATTACGACCTTACCTCTCGTGAAGCTCAAATATTAAAACTTATGACAGAAGGCTACAGCAATATGGAAATTGCACAAATGCTTGTTATAAGTATTAATACAACAAAGGCTCACGTTGCAAATATATTGCAAAAATTAGAAGTTGATGACAGGCTTCAAGCTGCATTAAAAGCATTAAAAAATAAAATTGTTTAAAAAATCTAAAGGAATATATAATGTCTGATTTGACAAACGTTTTGCTTGTTGATGACAATTCAAAATATTTAAAAGATGCTCTTCCGTTTTACGGATACGAGGTTACTTCTGCGTACGACGGTGTGCAGGCATTAAAAGAACTTGCGAAGGGAAATAAGTTTGATATTGTCCTATTAGATGTTATGATGCCAAATATGGACGGTTGGGAAACATTAAAGGCAATTCGTTCATCAGATAAAACAAAAGATCTACCTGTTATAATGTTGACGGCTGTAAACGATGATAAAAAAATGGTTTCCGGTTTGAAAATCGGGGCAGACGATTATATTGTAAAGCCGTTTATTCTGCCTAACCTTTTGGCTCGTATGGAAGCTGTATTAAGACGTTCTAAAAGAGTTCCAAAAGCTTATAAATCTTCTGGGGATGCCATTTCAGAGGATCTTTTGACGTCAAAAGAAAAAGAAGTGTTACAAATGATATCAAAAGGGGCAAGTAATAAACAGATAGCAGATAAAATGTTTGTAAAAGAGGTTACAATAAAAACTCATTTGAACAGTATTTATAAAAAATTAAAGGTAGCAAACAGAACTCAGGCAGTTCTTGTTGCCATGCAAACTGATTTATTAAAGTAAGAAAATATAAGGAGAATTTATAAAAAATGATAGATTACACAAAGGAAGAATTAATTGAATTATTGAAGAAAAACCCCGAAAAATTTAACGAGTGGAAAGTTGAGCAGGATGAAGTAGATTTGTCTGAAGTTGACTTTTCAGGTATAAACTTATCAGAGATTGATTTTTCCAATGCGGATTTAAATTCCAGCTCTTTTGCTGATTGCAGCTTGTCTTTAGTGAATTTTACAAATGCAGATTTAACTTCTGTAGATTTTACAAGAGCAAGAGTTTTGGAATGTGATTTTACAGATTCTTTGTTAACAGGCGCAGATTGCAGTTATGCATCAATGACTTATTGTAATTTTTCTGATTCAGATATGGCCGGTTGTATTTTGTCAGAAACAGATTTGTCAAATTCTGATTTATCAGCGAGTCAAAATTTAAATTCAAGCCGTTTTGATGAAGATACAGTATGGCCTGAAGATGATATGTTACCTGAAGATTTTGACAGCACTGGTCATAGAGATTTGTCATCATTGCAAGATGAAGATGAAGATATGGTTTCATCCGATTGGTAATTAAATTTTTAAATTTTTGTTCAAGTATAGGGAGTCAGATTTTCAAGCTTGGCTTTCCATATATTTATAGGAAATTTTAGATTATTTTATCCGACAAAAAATCTTGACTAGCTCCTTTTAGCACGTACAATAATCTTGTATATAACCGAAGGGAGTATAGAAAATGTTGGATCGTATACAAATTACAAAAGAAGTAGAAGAAATGTGCTGTGTTAAACGCGGCGTAAAAGGCGAGCCTGCTCCTATCCCTCAAGAAGGTGATTGGACAAAAGTAAAAGAAATAAAAGAAATTTCTGGCTTGACTCACGGTTGTGGATGTTGTGCTCCGCAACAAGGTACTTGTAAATTAACTCTTAATGTTAAAGACGGTATCATTCAAGAAGCACTTGTAGAAACTATTGGTTGTTCAGGTATGACTCACTCTGCAGCTATGGCAGCAGAAATTCTTCCTGGAAAAACTATCCTTGAAGCATTAAACACAGACCTAGTTTGTGATGCTATCAACGTTGCAATGAGAGAATTATTCTTACAAATCGTTTATGGTAGAACTCAAACAGCTTTCTCTGATAACGGTCTTCCTGTAGGTGCTGGTCTTGAAGATTTAGGAAAAGGTCTAAGATCTCAAGTTGGTACTATCTACTCAACTAAACAAAAAGGACCAAGATATCTAGAACTAGCAGAAGGTTATGTTCTTGAATTAGGTCTTGATAAAAATGATGAAATTATCGGATACAAATTCGTTCATATGGGCAAATTTATGGATGCAGTTAAAAAAGGCATGGATCCAAAAGAAGCTCTTGAAAAATTCACAAGCACTTACGGCAGATTTGCTGATGCTGTTAAGACAATTGATCCGAGAGTTGAATAATAAAATTGTCATGCTGAAAAGTGTTTCAGCATCAGAATGACCTTTAAATAAATTTAAGGTGACGTATTAAAAAAAAAATAATTAAGAGGAAATAAAAATGACAGTAAAATTTGAAGGACAAGACAGACGTCAAGCAAAATTAAATAAAGTTCTTCCTGAATACGGCTTCAAATCTTTAGAAGAAGCTCAAGAACTTTGTAAATCAAATGGTATTGACGTTGAAGCAATTGTTAAAGGAATTCAGCCTATTGCATTTGATAATGCTGTTTGGGCTTATACATTAGGTGCAGCTATTGCATTGAAAAAACAAGCTAAAGATGCTGCTGAAGCTGCAAGCCTTATTGGTGAAGGCTTACAAGCATTTTGTGTTCCAGGATCTGTTGGTGATACAAGAAAAGTTGGTTTAGGCCATGGTAACTTAGCAGCAATGCTTTTGAGAGAAGAAACTCAATGCTTCTGTTTCTTAGCAGGTCACGAATCTTTCGCAGCTGCTGAAGGTGCAATTGGTATTGCAAGAAATGCTAACAAAGTTAGAAAAAATCCTTTAAGAGTTATCTTAAACGGTTTAGGTAAAGATGCTGCTTATGTAATCTCAAGAATCAACGGTTTTACATCTGTTGAAACTAAATATGATTACAAAACAGGCGAATTAAAA
>CALVGY010000004.1 GCA_944327215.1 Candidatus Gastranaerophilales bacterium
ATATTTAATGCAATTTGTCCGTTATATTTTGTTGCAAGAGTCAAATCATCTGCCTTTAGCATTTCAAGCATTTGCATTTTTGATTCTTGATCACCTTCTGTAGGTTTGTAAGCACTTGCCATACGACCTTCGATTAATTTTATATCTCTTTCATTGTTTTTGTGAGCCAATTCAACTTGTTTACCTTGAAGGTTTGTTCTTTTAAATACTACCCCTCTTAAATCAGCTTCTGATGTTAAGCCTCCGGCCATTTCAATCATATCTTTTAATCTTTTGCCTTCAACAAATGTATAAACCCCAGGCTTTTTAACAAAACCTGAAACTTTTACGGTTTTCATAACTTCGTTTCCACGCAAAGTTCTAAAAAATATTTTATCTTCCGGCATAATAGGAATTGCTTTAATTCTGTCAGAATTAATCATAATATCGTATAAATAATAAACTTGAGTTGTACCGTCAGTACTTGTAATTTCAACAGCTACATTTTCAGCAGGAATTAGTTTATTTGAATTTGCGGTACCTGCTGCCAATTGAACATCATTTTCTTCAACTGAACCTTTATATGAAATTTCAGGTTCTTTTGTATCTTCTTGCGGTTTTGTATCAACATCGGATTCTAAAAATTGAATATCTGTCATTACGTCATTCAACATCATATTTGATGTGTAGGTAAGATGTTTTGGAGTATTTATACAGCCATATACATCTACAAACATTGAATTTGTATTTTTATAAACATTAATAATATCCTTTGGCTGCAAAACAGGATCATTCATTCCTGCGAAAAATTCTTTTAAGAATACAGGAATTGTTTCAATTGTGTTATCTTTCCCTGAAATTCTTCTGATTACTGCCTGATTTATGAAAGTTTCTTCGAGCAATTCATCTTCACTTTTCAAAATATCAGATAATCTCATTCCCTCTTTATAAGCATAAGTTGCAGGATGTTTTACGTTACCCTGAATTGTTACAACATTTTCTGCAGTGTTGTATAATTCTCTAAATTCAACTGCATCACCGCTTTTTAATTTAGTATTTTTTGCATCATTCCAAGCAAGATTTTCTGCAGTACGTTGTTTTGAATTTGCATTATAACCTGTCAATGTAACCTCTGTTACTTGAGTTGCAGGTAATAGACCACCGGCATAAGTGATAACTTTTTGTAAGTTTTCACCGTTTTTAATTTCGTAAATACCAGGAACTGTAACTCCGTTTTTGATAGCTACAACATCGCCGATTTTATCTACAAAGATTTTATCATTCGGCCTTAAAATAATCCCGTCATCATTACCTGAAAATAATGCTTTATAAATATCTACACTTTTTGACTTATTATTTGATGTATATGTGATATTTCTTAAAGTACCGGTCTTTTTAACTCCTCCTGCTGCATTCAATGCATCAAGGATTGAAGAATTATTTCCTACAAGAATTTTACCGGGTCTGTTTACTTGACCATATACAAATACTGAAAATTCTTGCCCCGAAGCAACTGTTAATTTAACTTTTATGCTTTTATATTTTTGAGAAGCTAATCTGTTTGCTTCATTTTCAACTTCTCCGATAGTTCTGTTTTCAGCTTTTACAAGCCCAACACCTTGAATGAATATTGACCCTTTTGAATCAACTTCTGTTTTTGTATTAGGGTTTAACAAATTTGCGCCTGATATTGCCATAACATCAATAGAATCACCATATAAATATACATTAACTTTTTCGCCAATACTTAATTTATAATTGCTATCAAACTTAGCAGCTGAACCGTTTACAGAGGATGTCGTAGATGTAAAAAGGTCATATCCGACTTGTTGTAATGGAGTCCCTGAAATTTCACTTTCTTTCCCGTTAAAAAGTTTTTCTATCGGACTTAATGTAATTGCTTGTTGGTTTGTTTGTATAGAGGTTTGGTAATTATTACTAAATGCATTTGTATTTAATTCAACTTCTTCATTTTGAACTTGTCTTAATTTCGCAGACATATTTTGCGATTGCGATCCTTGATATTGATTATTCATCTGAGATGTTGAAGTATTTGTTTGAACTTGGTTATTTATTGTCGCTGCAAATGTTGCTGCTTCTGTACAAAATGTCATTAGTAACAATAGTGCAATTATTTTTTTCATTATTATCCCTTTTATATTTATTTTTATGTCTCTAAATTTTTAATTTATTTATATTTTTATGTAATAGCAATTTCCATCAATGATTTAATTGCCGGCCATTCAAGCTTCCATAAACCTGATGCATCAAGTGCGTAATTACCAACACAGGCAAGTTTACAGTCTTTGCATTTATTTACTGTTTCAATAAATAAAGGATCTTTGATTACATCTTTCAATGGTCTGTTTCTTACGCTTATAAAAGGTTTTCTGTCATAGCAGCGCAACATATCACCATTTGAATAAATTACTGTAGCTATACGAGGCCAGTGGCATTCATAGTATGTTTTTTTGTTAATTATATAATCCATAAAGTAATATGAATTTCTTATCGGATAACCGTTTTTCTTCAATTCTTTTATTTTAATGAACATATCTGCCAACTGTTCATTTTCTAACTCTGTTTCTACAACATTATGAGCTTCTTCAGGTATTGATGCAGCTTTATTAACAGTGAAATATAATAAAATATCCGCATCTTTACAATATTGTGCCACTTCTTTAATTTGTTCAAAGTTAGTTTGAGTTGAAACTGTACAACATACATAAATTCTCATTTTTGGGGAATGAATTTTGTGATACTCAATACCGGACATAACTTTGTCACAAATCCCTGGCATATGTCTGATATCATCATGGGCTTTGCCTATAGCATCTAAAGATACAAACATCAAATCAGTATGCTTTGCAAATTCAGGATTTGATTCCAAATACCAGCCGTTTGTAGCTATTTTGGTATAAAGGCCTGCATCTTGAGAAGCTTTGCATATTTGGGCAATATCTTCTCTTAACAAAGGTTCTCCACCCCACAAGATACTGTCCATATAACCGATTTGACCTGCTTCTGTTAATAATCTTACGATTTCATCAGTTGGCATGTCATCTGTACCTTTTTTAGATTTCCAAAAACAAAAATCGCAATCGCAGTTACATCTGCTTGTAACCATTAATGAAAAACATAATGGTTTCGGCGTTTTCGAAAGTCTGCTTGAAATACATTCCAATGCTCCACCAAAAAGGTTTCTATAATATTTCAAACGTTCAAACGTCATTTTATTTCGTGATTCTAGCTTAATTTCCGGCTTTTTTTCAGTAATCATTTCTACCCTCTTTTTACTCCTCAAAAAAAATAAATATTATTCATGACAGTACCATGAATAAAAAACCATAGCAACTAAAAATAGACAAATGGCTATCAATAAGTTGTATAACTTTACAATTAAAAAGCTCGGGATTTAACCTTGTTTAAAAGTAACTCCTTTATTACCTTTTGGGTACTTCCAACCGAGAGATGAACTTTCACAAGCTATTCTGCAAGCTCCGCATTCCAAACAATTTTCATAATTTACAATTAATTTGTTATTGTTTTCATCCCATTCGTATACTTTCGCAGGACAAATAACAGTACAAATTTTTGATTGGCAAACCCTGCAACACTCCTGCACAGGCTGCAAATGAGAAACTTCATCAGGTGAATATTTAACAGTATATAATTTATCTTCTATATCACTCATTTTATTAAAATACTCCATAATAACTTGACACCAGAACAAATATCTTTAAAAAGCTCCGATAACGGACGTTCTGTAAAAAATTCCTTTATGAAATCACGATATTTTTTACGTTTTGGCACACTATCAACAGATGTAAACATTTCAAAGAACGAATTAATTTTTTGAGGATAATACCCTAAAAATTCAGAAGCCCTCTGTCCAATACCGCTCATCAAATGTTGATAAGTACGCAAATCCTTCATAATAAAAGAATCTTCCAATTCCTGCTGATATTTAGAAAGTGCAGTTTCTGAATAATCTCCTTTGCCTAAAGCTATAATAGCAGTTTCACCTGCCAATTTCCCAGATATCATTGCAAGATTAGTTCCTTCCCAATGAAGATTATTTACAAACATTGCTGCATCACCACAAACCATTACACCTGCTCCAAAAAGGACAGGAACTTTTTTAAACCCGCCTTCCGGAATTAAATGCGCAGAATATTCAACTAATTCACCATCCTTTATTAAAGGTGCAATCTCAGGATGACGTTTCATCTCATCTAAAAGTTCATAAGGACGCAAACCTTTTTCTATCAGCTCACTTAAGGTTATACCTAATCCGATGCTTACAGAATCATTGTTTGTATACATAAAACCAAGCCCTAACATCCCAAGCATAGGCCCGCCAAAGATTTCATATATACAGCCCTCATCAGAGGAAACATGAAACCTTTCATTGATAACTTCTTGAGGCAATTTTATAACTTCTTTTACACTCAATGCAACATCTTCAGGCCTCAAATCACCACGAAGGCCAATCTGCTTTGCTAATAATGAATTTACCCCATCTGCCAAAACAACTATATCACAATAATATTCTTCCAATTCTGTTTTTACACCAATGACACAGCCATCTTTTATAATTAAATCTCTGACGACAGTTTCTTCAACAAGAACAACTCCTTCTTTTGCAGCTTCCTCTGCCATCCAACGATCAAATTTGCCTCTTATCACAGAATAACTGACAGGATCTTCCGTTTTTTTCTTATAAGAAATAACCGTTGAATCCTCTTTTCCCAAAAGTGCATATTTATGTTCAACAGTTTTACGCTCTATTGGAGCTGTTTTTTCAAAATCCGGGAAAATTTCTCGAGTAGGTTGAGCATAAATTGCCCCGCCAAAAACATTTTTACTCCCGCAAAATTTCCCGCGTTCAATTAAAACTACCTGTTTTCCAGCCCTTGCAATCGTAACAGCGCAAGAAATCCCTGCAGGACCACCACCAACAACTATAACATCAACTTTATTTTCTTCTTTTGTCATTAAAATCACCCAAATTCTCTATATCTAAACTATACACCAAATTATATTCATTGTAAAATAGTAAATATGATAATTACTGCAGGCAAATTTAAAGGACAAAAAATTTCCGTACCGGACGAAAGTATTACCAGACCTACACTTTCAAAAGTTAGGATGGGAATTTTCAATACTCTGCAAGCTATGATAGATTTTGAAAAAAGTAATTTTTTAGATATGTTTGCAGGCTCAGGGATAATGGGCTTGGAAGCTCTATCCCGAAACTTTGATTGTGCAACCGCAATAGAAAAACATCCAAAAGCAATACAAATTATCAAAACTAATTTTAAAAAATTTAACCCAAGTCCAAAACTCTTAACAGGCGACAGCCTTAAAATTTGTGAAAATTTAAATGAACAATTTGATATAATTTATATTGACCCACCTTATTTTTCAGGGATTTATGAACATAGTCTGCAATCAATTAAAAATATTGCAAAAAATATTATTATTCTTGAACACGTTACAGAAGTTGATTTTGTCGGATATGAAATTCTCAAACAAAAAAAATATGGTGATAAATTTATAACATATCTCAAAAACTATAAATAAAAACGCAAAAAAAAAACCCGTATCTTTGATACGGGAAGGAATGAAAAATAAACAAACTGCATAAGCAGTGTTTATTTTGAATAAACAAACTTATTTTATCTTTGCTTCAAGAGCTTTCAAACGCGCCTCTTGTTTTTTATTATCATTTTGAATTTGTTTAATTGTCTCTTTTAACTGTTGATTTTCTTTTTCTAGCACTAAAATACGAGTATCCAATTCTTTTATAGCATTAATCATTGCATAAAACATATCTTCAAAACGTATTTTTAAAAACCCGTCTTTTGCCTTGCTCACAGCATTTGGAAAAACTTTTTGCAAATCTTGGGCTATTACACCTACATGCGGAGTTTTCTTGTCATCTTTTTTAAATGTATAATTGAAAACCTTTAATTGACGAATTTTATCAAGACCTGAGGTACTTTCTTTCCCTACATATTTTAATCGACGATCTGAGTAGAATAAACTATACCATTTATCATACCAACCAATTTCTCCTTTTTCAGCCCCTAAATCCTTATTATTTAGATATGGTCTTAAATTATCGTCATCACCGTCCATATTATCAGATCTCACTACTGCCAAATCTCTACCATTAGCTCTACGCAATGCAACTGCACCACCTAAAAGATTTAATAAAACTTGTCTCCCAACTACTAATCTGCCGGGAATATATACTGTAGTGGCTGTATTCCCTAAATATATAACATTATTTAACGAGCTTGTTGGGCTATCTTTATAAGGATCAGAATTAGCACCAATACAAGTTACATTATTTCCTGTTGCATATTTACAAGCATTTGCACCTATTGCAATATTGTTTGTCCCTGCAGCTTTAGCACCATCACCTATTGCTATTGAAGATTCCCCTGCAGCTTTAGCACTATATCCAACCGCAATTGCACTAGATTCACTAGCAATTCCCCAAGTACCTATTGAAATTGAATTATTACCTCTTGCTTGAGTAGTAAAAGCATATTGTCCAATGCTTCCTATTGCAATTGAACTAGAACCTGCTGCGTAAGAATTATGACCTATCGCAATTGAATAATCTCCTTGTGCTTGAGAGGTAGCAGTGGAACTTTCTGATAAACCTCCTAATGCAATTGAATGAAGACCTGATGCAGTAGAATTACCACCTATAGAAATTCCAGCATTACCAGTTGCATTTGCAGCATTACCGATTGCAACGCCGGAATTTCCACTCGCTTGTGAACTATAACCGATTGCTATTGTCCCTTCTTCATTTGCAGTTGGGAATCCCCCCAATGCTACAGAATATTTTCCGTATGCCATTGCATTAAATCCGATAGCTGTTGATCTTTCAGCATTAGCCTGAGACTGTGCTCCAATGGCAGAGGTATTCTTCTCTAATGCCTTTGCTTGACTTCCTATTGCTGTTGAAGATGTGTTCGTAGCTTCTGAAGAGTCACCGATTGCTATAGAATTATTCCCGCTTGCTGTTGTTGAAGTATTATTAATAGGGAGAGTAGAACCGATTGCTATAGATGTCATTCCAGATGATTTTGCTTTATTGCCTATTGCGATAGAAGCTTGTTCTGATGATTGAGATTGACTGCCCAACGCTATTGATACAGCCCCTGTTGCAGAACTTTTATATCCGTATGCTGTTGATGTATCCCCTGATACTTTAATATCTGCTCCTACACCGGTACTGTTACTACCTGGGGTAGTTGTGGTTGTGCCTAATAAAATACCTTTATTTACCATTCGTAAACGACCTACAACATCCTCGTTTGATTTAAATAATATATGGTCCTTGGTCCCAGCGGTATTAATTAATAAACGAGCTCCGGTATCTGTGTCTAATGCTTTTGCTTGTCCGATCATTGCAATTTGGGCATTACCTATCCCGTAATAGGCATCTGAGCCGTTATCTGCCCAAACCCAAGGAGAAGATTGATCCAGTTTATTCCTTGTCGTCATGACAGGTGCCATTGCAGCCATGATGATACTTAATATCAACATGACTACCATCATTTCTGCCAATGTAAATCCTAAATTGGATTTACGAAACATGTTTATATGGGCAAAACCCTTGTTAGGAGTGCTTAGAGTGCCCCCCCCCCCGAAGATATTTTTATTTAATGAATTTTTCATACTCACTCCTTTATGAAATTAATATTTAATCCTTATTATAATTATAACTTATTAAATAAATTTTTACAATATTACATAAAAAAAGTAATCCGAACATTTTTGTTCGGATTACTTTCTCAAATTTTCAATGATTAATAGTTATTTAACCATTTCTTTGAATTTTTTACCAGCTGAAAATGCAGGAACTGTTTTTGCAGCAATTTTTAAAGGAGCACCTGTTTGAGGGTTTCTTCCTGTTCTTGCAGCTCTCTTACGTGGTTCAAATGTTCCGAAACCTACTAATGTTACCTTTTTACCTTTTGATACAGTTTTTTCAATTGTTTCTAAAGTTGCTGCAATAATATCTGCAGTTGCTTTTTGAGAAACTTTTGCTTTTTTTGATACTTCTTTTACTAATTCTTCTTTGTTCATTACGAACCTCCTTTTACCTTGTGCATACAGCAATTGAAACCATTCTCTCTTTGCATGCTCTTAATATCGACAAAATTTATTATAGCATTTTATTTAAATTTGGCAAGTGTTTTTACAAAAAAAAATTATATCCTTTAAATATACACTGGATTTGCGCAATTATAGACAGCTAAAATATAGATATATTAACAATTTCTACTAATTATAAGAATTTTCATTCACCCTCGCAAATTTAACATCCTTGTAAAAATACTGCAATATTTGGTATGCATTATATCCCTGTTTTGCCAGATTATTAGCTCCATGCTGCGACATGCCGACTCCATGCCCGTTCTTTTTTACATTATCATCAAATGATGGAACTGAACGCAAGTATGGAAGAGAGCTCCCCCAGTTGTCAGCACTTGTTTGACCGCCTGCTGAAGCTGAATAATATGCATTTATAACTTTCATATTATAAGTAAGAACAATACCTTTTGTTTGATCTACTGCATAATTTGTATCTGCAGTTTCTCTTGATGCACCGCCATATGCCTGATCTTCAGGAGTATCCTTCAAATCATAACCATATTTTGCACGCTTGCCTAAATTTGCTAAAGCATAGCTCCTTGCGGCAATTGCTTGTGCTTTATGAGCTTCTGTTGCCCAACCTGATGGCATTTCAGATGGAACTACACCTTTTATGTAATCTTCTAACGGAACATTATTTATTACTGTCAGTTTCCCATTCTTATTTTGTATCATTATTACACCACGGTACCAGTTACCTTTGGCACTCACAAAGCCGTTATCAAAAGTTCGAACAACTATATTATCCGAATTAATTTTATAATAAGTACCGTTGTAATAAATTGCCATCAAGTTATGATAAGGTTTTATTACATAACCTTTCATAGCTTCCAAATCACATATAGTATTATTCGTATTTGCATCAATTATCTTACCATTAATTGACGTTCCGACAGCAGTAGAATCTACATCTGTCTGCAAACCAATTTTAATCGCATAACACGGATTGATAAATATAAAATTACAAATTAATATAGAAAATAGTATTATAATCTTCTTCACAAGCTCATTATAACACATATTTCAATAAATGTGTTTAAACCATTAGATTGATTTTTTATTAGCTATTTTTCAACAGACTCAACATTTGCTTTAACTCTTTTAGCAGTAGTTTCTCCGAATTTTTGGCCTATTGAATATGCAGTCATTGAACCACCGACAAATAACAAACCTTTTATAATTGCGCCTGCTTTACCTTTTAAATTATGTTTTTCTAAATATTTAAACAAAGGTTTTAATACTTGAGTTTTAGAAAGCTTTTCTACACCATTTTTTACAGAACTAGACTTTACAGCAGTATCATAATACTTTTTAATCATACCTTCACCGGCAAACATTGCAGATAATGCTGCAACTTCTGTGACACCTGTTTGAATTTTATCATCAGACATTGCAGTTTTTAAGACACCAGATGCACAAATCAAAGGGTTTACATGATCCGCTGCAAATTGTACAGCTTTACCCGCATATTCAAAAGCTTTATGTTCATTAGCTAGTTTTGAAAATACACTCACAGCACTTCTTGCAGAACTTGCAACCATACCATCATATTTAGAAACTTCCTGAACTAAACCTGCTGCCTGTCCAAGAGCAACAGTACTTCTGCCGACATCACCATCTTGAGTTTTGTCGACATTCCTAAACGCAAATATACATGATGCTATTGGACTGAACACTATAATACACCTTTTTAACTACACTACAAATATATAAAGTTTTTTTTTACAAAAAAATTGCTTTAATAAAAATTTTTTTTACATTTGTTACAAAATAAATGAACAAAATTAAAATTAATAACGTTCTATTGATAATGGAGAAAAAACTGTTATAATATATAATTATGAAAAAATTACTATTATTACTTGCTTTATTAATATTTACAGGCTCTATTCAAGCAGAAGAACTTCCAAATGTTCAACTTGATATAAGAGACTATAATGCTATTGAAATCCCTTCAGGCACTTTTATACCTGTAATTAATACTCAGGAAATTTCAACTCAAAACTGTTCGGAAGGTTATAAAGTAAGATTTATTGCAACTAACGATATGTTTCTACATGATACAAATATAATCCCAAGAGGAACAGAATTTTTTGGCTACATAGAAAAGATTAATGCCCCCGTTGTTGGGACAAATGCAGCTATGAAAATCAAAATCACCAAAATGCTTTATAAAGATGGATACGAAGTTTCGATACGTGGCTATTTATACACGTCAAATGACAACATATTTGGCGGAGAACTGACTCCACCTGCAAAGCTTTTAAGAATTGCTCAACGTCAAGTAAGAGTAAAAAAGACAACTCTTCAAATGCGACCCGGCAATGTTCGTCAAATGGGGAAACATACAACAATTGAGTCAGGATCAAATGAAATAATAGTTCTCACAGCTCCAGCAAAAATTACTCACACCTTAACAAATTGACTTTATATTGATGGTAAAATAAAATAATATGAAAAGGAAGGTTAATATGGATAAAAAATTCACACTTACACTAACTGCAATACTTTTAACAACAACAGCAGCATTTGCAGCTCCAAATTATAATTATGGGCAGAATTCAGCTGCACCACAATACCAACAAAGTTTTTATCCGACACAAACCTTAAGCGGAAATCAAACATTGAAAGGCCGAGTTGTAACAGTTCCTGCCGGACAAACATTTCCTGCAGTCGTTACAACACCTTTAAGTTCGCAAAATTTAACAACAGGACAAAGTGTATCAATTGCACTTGGCAGTGATTTTTATTATAACGGGAATCTGATTGCACCTGCCGGAAGTTCCATAACAGGAACTGTTTTGGAAGTTTCCAAAGCAAAACACGGAAGCTTAAATGGGAAATTAATGCTCAGATTTACTCAAATTGTAACACCTTACGGTATTCAAATTCCTATATCAGCAGTCGTAAAAACAAATGATAATACCGGAATGCTAATTGGCGGAACCAAAATGGATGTCGCAAAAGATTATGGTAAAGACTTAGCTGTTGGAGCTGGAGCTGGAGCTCTCGCAGGTGTTATAATTTCACCGCTTGCAGGCGGCGATATAGGCAAAGGAACTGCCCTTGCAACAGCTGTCGGAGCAGGCGGCGGATTGGTTAAATCAATTTGGGATAAAGGTAATGACGTTGAAATTCCGGCGAACTCCGCAATACAACTTGTACTTACCCAGCCGATTACTGTTAACCCTGCAATGTTTAATACAAATTACTAAGTAAATCGGGTGATAATTTTATTTTTGTTTTAAAATAGAATTAATCAGTCAGAAAATTTAAGGGGAGAGAATGTCCTTACTAGGGAAATATACAGACAATTACATAGAAGATAAAGAACAAGATGAGAATCTAGACTATACACCACCTTCTGTTTTGAAAAATGATGAAGAAATCAGTTTGAAAAAATCAATAATTATTTCAACCCTTCTTCACCCTACAGTGATTGGTATCAGTTGGCTTATTGTTGTTCTGTTAGCTTTAATGGGTATCACATTTACTATTTTTGAAAAACCAAAACCAAAAGTAAATGATATTGAATTTGTGCTAGTTGATAAGGAAGAAACACCTATTAACAAAAACACACCTTATCGTGCGGATATAAATTCAAGAGCCGGCGGACACCATGACCCGACAAGGAAAGTTTCTATGCCATCACCGGCACCGGGAGCACCAAAAACAGCTGCGAAACCAGCAAAAAAAGCTGCTGCACCTGCACAAAATCCGTTACAAAAAATTATGAAACAAGTAACCCAACAGGTTCAATCACCAGTACCTAAAAAAGCTCAACAACAAGCAGCACCTGGGCCTAAAAAAGTTGAACAAGCAAAACCGGCGCCACCGACAGCTCGTCCATCACTTAAACCGCCAACAACACCAAGACCTGTTGCAAAACCATCATCTCCATTTGCCGTACCGGTTCCAAAAGGAGGAACAGGTTCTGGCAGATACGCTACAGGCCCAATTAGCGGTTCAGGGACATCAGCAAAAGGCGGCGGAGGCGGAGGGTCAACATCTTCCGGCAGAGGATCTTATGCTCCTGCACCATCTCTTGCTCCAACAGGAGGATCAGGGACAAAACTTGCTAAAGGCGGTGGAGGCGGAACCGGCGGAATTGGCAACCCAGGGCCTGGGAACCCTAACGGAAGACCAGGAATTGATGCGGTTAGAGAACCTGATTTCGGCCCTTATATGAGAGAACTTCAAAGACGTATAAAGATGAATTGGGATCCGCCAAAAGGAAATGAAAGCAAACGTGTTGTTTTACTTTTCAAAATCGCAAAAGACGGAAGATTGCTTTCATGCAGCGTATTCAAATCATCAGGATTACCGGGAGCTGATAAAGCTGCAATAAACGCGGTTCAAGCAACAGCACCTTTCAGACCGCTTCCGGCTGAATTTAAAGGGAACAGTATTGATATTCAATTTACGTTTGATTACAACGTATTTGGAGCTTCAGGATATAACTAAAAATAAAAGAGCATTAAATTAATAACAATAGAAAAAGAGAGGATAATTATGGAACTACTATTAAATTCAATTAAAATGGATTGGCCGGTACTATTACCGATTTTAATTTGTTCAATTCTGGTTGTTGCAGTTGTAATCAACAGATTTTCTTTTTACAAGAAAAACAAAAGAGATGTTGTATTATTTATCCCAAGATTGAAAAAAGAACTTGCAAAAAACAATCTTGATGGAGCTGAAAATTTAGCAGTACAATGCGGCGGAGCCATCGGAGAAGTAACTGAAGAAGCTGTTAGAATATTTGCAGAACAAAAAAGCGGATTTTCAAGATCTTTTGATATCGCAGCATCTTTAGAATCAAGAAAATTAGAAAGTCACTTAACTATCTTAGGTACAATCGGTGGTGTTGCACCATTCTTAGGTTTGTTCGGTACTGTTGTAAGAATTCTTTTCACATTCCAAGATTTAGCAGCTCAAGGAAACCAATCAGCAGCAGTTGCTTCAGGTATCGCATCAGCTCTTATCGCTACAGCTTTCGGTCTTGGGGTTGCGATTGTTGCAGTAATTTTTTACAACTCATTCCAATCAATTGTTAAACGTTATGAAGATGATTTCCAATTAATCAAATTGTTGTTCTTAAGCTTTGTAGATTCAAACGATGAATCAACAACTCCAAGCAATGCAAACATCTCACTTTCATAACGCAAAAAATGATACTATAAGAAAAGAAAGGGAATTACGAAAGTTTTAAGCTCTCGTAAACGATATAAAAACAATGTCGATGAAAACTAATAAGGGTAAAGAAGCCCTCTTTACAGAAATAAATATTACACCTTTGACAGATATCTTTTTAGTACTGTTAATCATAATGATGGTCGTAGCTCCGACTTTTCAATCAAATGACAGTTCCATAACTATCCCTGAGATTAACAGCGGAATTTCAATCGAGCAGAAAAATGCAACTGTATCTGTCACAAAAGACGGGAAAATGTACTTGAACGGGAATTTCGTTACTGAGGACAATCTCACAAACGAACTTGTCACTCTAAAAGCACAGCTTGAAAAACCTGAATTAGTTGTCAAAGCTGACGAAAAAGTCAAAAGTGCCAAAATAATGGAAATTATGAATGCGGCACAAGATGCAGAGTATAAAAAACTTATCGTAGCAGGGGAACCCTTAAGTAAAAAAGAACAAAAGAACCTTGAAGAAGAAAATAAAAAGTAAACTTCTAAATATTTGGAGAAACTATGGCACGAAACAGAGATACATTTAATGAAATAAACATAACACCATTAACAGATATTTTTCTTGTTCTGTTAATTATTATGATGGTAATAGCCCCAATGCTTGACCAACAAGGGTTGAATTTGACAGTGCCAGAAAATGTTGCCCAAGAACAGGTTCAAAATAAAGAAACAAAAATCATGACAGTAATGGTCTCAGCAGATGACAAGTTTTACCTTGACGGAGCAGAAATTCAACCTGACAAACTTGAATCCGCAATATCTGCCCAAGTAAAAAATTATCCTGACGGTTTGCTGATAAAAACAGATGCTGATTCTTCACACGGTGCAATGGTTAAAGTTATGGATAGTGCAAGAAATTCCGGTGTTACAAGCATATCAGTTGATCAGATTTAAACATTCCAATCAGGATTTCCGTCTGCAACGTCAAAGAATTTTTGCATTTTTTCCGCAACAGATTTATCACTTTTTTGCGGGAAAATGGTATTAGGCTTTGTCATATCAACATTGGCCATTTCGTCATATTTGTTAATTTTTTCTTTAATAATATCAAAAGGAATTATCTTTATAGTCAATTTTCTCTCTCCTCATGTATAAAAAAACATGTAAGCTAAGAGGATTTCAGGAAACTTATTTTTATTTACAAATCTTAAATTTTTTAAAATAAACTTGTTAAGTTATTCGTCTGATATGTTATAGCTATTTTTCCAATTTTGAGTTATAATAAAAAAGTTAAAATTTATTGAGAGAGGTGTTTTAATGAATAAAAGTCAATCTGCAGGAATGTATATAGTATTAGCAATCGTTGTATTGCTGTTTGTTTCCTCCGTATTTTTGTCAAGTCCGACAACCAAAGTCACTGAAATTTCATATTCAAATTTCTTAGAAAGACTTGATAAAGGAGAATTTAAAAAAGTTGAAAAAGCAGATGATTTTTTATTTGCAATTCCAAAAGTACAACCTAAAACAGAAACTCCAAAAACAACAACAGCAATGGACAACCCATTTGGAATTCCTGTAGAAAAAGCTCCTGCCTTAAAATACAAAGTTTTAACACCTGCATTTGACCCTGATTTAATGAAAAAGTTAGATGCCTCTGATGCTGAAGTTCAAATCACAAGGGCTTCTGATTCATCAAAAACACTTGGAAACGTTTTGAGCTATCTATTGCTTCCAATACTATTTTTAGTATTTTTAGCAGTAATGGCAAAAAGCATTCAAGCAGGCGGTTCTCAAGCAATGTCTTTTGGGAAAAGCAAAGCAAAAATGCTTCTTGACAGCAAAGTAAAAACAACATTCAAAGATGTTGCAGGGATTGATGAAGAGAAAAAAGAACTTGAAGAAATCGTAGACTTTTTGAAAAACGGTGATAAATATATAAAATTAGGAGCAAGAATTCCTAAAGGCGTTCTTCTTGTAGGCCCTCCGGGAACAGGTAAAACATTAATGGCAAAAGCTGTTGCAGGAGAAGCAGGCGTTCCGTTCTTCTCAATAAGCGGTTCTGATTTCGTTGAAATGTTTGTTGGTGTAGGTGCAAGCCGTGTAAGAGATTTGTTTGACCAAGCTAAAAAACATCAACCTTGTATTATATTCATCGACGAAATTGATGCCGTAGGCCGCCAACGTGGCGCCGGAATGGGAGGCGGTCACGATGAACGTGAACAAACTCTTAACCAATTATTGGTAGAAATGGACGGGTTTGATGAAAATACAAATATCATCGTAATCGCTGCAACAAACAGACCTGACATTTTGGATAACGCGTTATTAAGACCTGGAAGATTTGACAGACAAATTTATATCAACGCACCTGATGTTAGAGGTAGAGAAGAAATCTTAAAAGTTCATGCAAAAAATAAACAGCTTGAATCTGAAGTTGATTTAAAAACTCTTGCAAAACGTACCCCAGGATTTACCGGTGCTGATTTACAGAACTTACTTAATGAAGCAGCACTTCTTGCGGCTCGCAATAACAAAGATAAAATTTCAATGGAAGATATCGACAATTCTATTGACAGAGTAATCGCAGGTATTGAAAAGAAAAGTAAAGTAATGACTGATGAAGACAAAGAATTAACTTCATACCACGAAGTAGGTCACGCACTTCTTGCAAGACTTTTGAAAGATGCCGACGAACTTCACAAAGTATCTATAATTCCACGTGGGTATGCATTAGGTGTAACTTGGACAAAACCTAAGGATGAAAAAGTTCATACAAATAAAGCTAAATTGTTAGCTCAAATTACAGTTTCATTAGGCGGCCGTGCAGCAGAAGAAATTGTATACGGCAAAGACAGAGTTAGCACAGGCGCATCTCAAGACTTGATTAATGTAACTAATATCGCAAGAAAAATGGTTACAGCCTGGGGTATGTCTGATAAATTAGGCAATATGGCATACGGTAAAAACCAAGAAAATGTATTTATGGGCAGAGACTTTGGACACCAAAGAGATTATTCAGAACAAGTGGCATTTGAAATTGACGAAGAAATGAAAAGAATCGTTGATGAAAAATATGATGAAGCTAAAAAAATCTTAAACGAAAATAGAGATATGCTTGAAGCTATTTCAAAAGAACTTCTTGACAAAGAAACTATTGATGCAACAGAATTTGACGAAATAATGAACAGAGTAGAAAGTGAAAGACAAAGTTAAATATATTCTGGAAGCCCCGATAAAATCGGCTCATAAAATTTTAAAAGAAGACTATGACATAATAGGTTTGATTGTTGAAGATGAAGAGGATGAAGAAATTTTAAAAAATCTTCTTCCTCTCATAAAAAAACCTATTATGCTTAGATGTACAGGAGATGACACTAAAGATCAAGAATTATTACCCAAATTTATTAAACTTCTTGATAGGGAAAGCATTATAGCTTATGTAAATGAAAATACTTACAAAAAGATTTTGCCATCAGTTATAACCGGCAATCACAAACTTGTTATAAGAACCCCAATTGACATAAATCTTGCAAAAGAAATGAATATTTTGACATCAGATTTAGGCCTGCCGCTTGACAAAATCATAATAGACACAGATATAGGAGGGTTAGGCTACGGTTTTGAATATGGCTACAGCATAATGGAAAAAATAAAACTGGAAGGTCAATCAAAAGATAAATATCTTGATATGCCTTTAATTTCATTCGCAGCAGAAGAAACTGCCAAAACAAAAGAAGCTCGAGATGAAAAATTAGGGCTTTTCTTGGAAATATCTGCAGCAGCAGGTGTAAAAGCTGCAGGGGCATCTTATATAGTTTTAACAAAGCCTGAAGCTTTAAATACAATGAAGGAGCTTGAATGACAGAACTTTCAGGATTACAAATTTTCAAATACCTTCCGGCTGCAAAAAAAGCAGAGCACACAAACTGCAAAACTTGCGGCTCACCTACCTGTATGGCATTTGCGCTCAAACTTGCAAAAAAACAAACAGATATTGAAAAATGCCCATACGCCCCTGATGCACTAAAACAAATTTATATACAAAGTTCCAAACAACCGCAAAAAACTGTTGAAATAAACGGGGTTAAAATCGGCGGAGAAAATGTTCTTTATCGTCACGAAAAAACATTTATAAATAAAACCGCAATAGCAATAATAATTGATATGGCCAAATCCGATTGGCAAAAAAAATATCAACAAATAAAAGATTTTGAAATAACCCGCGTTAATGAAAAAATTAAAGTAGATTTAATAATAACCAAAAATGGAACTTTGTCTGATACCATATCTTATGAAGATTTCAAAAAATTACCTTTAACAGAAATTATTGATGAAAATTTCAATGAAACATCAGAAAAACTAATCAATATAAGAAAAAAAGCAATATTAGAAAAAGATGAAAAATATTCAAATCCCGCTTACGTATACTTTAATCACACAGACAATTTAAAATTACTCTGTGCAAAAGCAAGTTTCTATATCTGTAAGTATGCAAATATGCTTGTTTTTGAGGATTTTGATGAAACGCTTATAACATCTTTAATGACTATACGCCAAAATATATTTACAGATCCTCAAAAACCTCTGCAGGTTGAATCAAAAATATATGAATTTAACAATCCTGATGAAAATTCTTTAATATTTATGACAACAAATTTTGCCCTGACATTTTTTGCTGTCGCAAATGAGTTGGAAAGTCTTCCTGTCCCTTCATATCTGATAGTAATTCCGGCGGAAGGAATGAGTGTATTAACAGCCTGGTCTGCAGAAAAATTTACTGCAAAAATTGTTGCTAATACTTTGAAAAAATTTGATTTTGCAAATAAAGTTAAAAACCACAAAATTATTATCCCGGGACTTCTTGCACACATGAAAGATGAATTGGAAGAAGAAATAAAAGATTTTGAAATAATCGTAGGTACAATAGAAGCTTTTGCAATAAGCGATTTTGTAAAAAATTTAAAAATTAATCAGGAGTAAACTCTAATAAATCAGAAACTTTGCAGTTGAAATATTTGCACAACAAATCAAGAGTCTTGGCATCATAAGCACTGGTTTTATTATTTCTCCACCTTGATATTGTATTTCTGCCAATTCCTGTTTGTATAGCAATATCCTTTGCCGTAACTCTATTTTGCCAAATTAAATCATCTAATTTACAAGTAATCATAATAAAATTATAAATTTATTTTAATCATCTTGACAGTTTGCACCTTATATGATATCCTATGCACTATATATAGTGCATAATGTTAAAGAAGGTTTATGGTTTGTATGATTTATTGGATTTTAGATTTTATTGAGGAGTTTGACAGGTGCTTATTTTTTACGGTTAAAAAGATTTTTCTATACAATATACTGGCACAACTTGAAAATACAGTTCCGGATAATACAACCTACCAACTTAAAAATTGGCAGTATGATTTAGCAGATATTATAGAATTTTATTATCTCTAACAAAAATTTTTATGTTTATACGTTATTTTGGATATGGAAATTAAAAATATACATTACAAACAAAATTTTAACGGATTATATTTCAAAAAAGTTTCCCCACAAATAGAACAGGCTTTTAGGGAATGTCCCGCAATTAAAAATATCTCCAAGAATAATGATGTTTTTATTTCACAATTCCAATGCGAGAAAGAAGAACCATACGGCAGAATTCTTGAATATGGGTATAATTGCAAAATCAAAAGTTTACCAAATTTGTTCTGCAATAAACCCGAAGTAATCTTTAACGGGATATCTGAAATAGCGCTTGATTTATCTAAATTTAAAAATCCCAAAGAAGTTCAACAAACAGTAACAAATGACATCATTGAAGAAATTAGCTATATTGATAATGTAAAAAATTTTATCGAAAATTTTTCCACAGTGATAAAAAAAGATTTTAATATCTAAAATTATCTAATCAATTTATCAGATAATATGTGAAAATGATAAAAAGTAATCTGAAATAATATTAACCAACATTGGCAAAATCCAAACCATTATAGCAGCTCCCAAAACAGGCTTGAAAAGAAAGCTTAATTGAAAAACGTTCACCTGAGGAGCAGTCTTTGAAATTACCCCTAAAATAATATCTTGCCCCAAAGTAGCCAACAATATTGGAGATGCTATCTGAAGCCCCATAAATAAAACATTTGACGATAATTCAACCATATAATCAAGATTTACAAGCTTTGCTAAAGGAATTAAAGTTGCATCTAAAGGAAATATCTCAAAACTTCTCATGAAAGCATTCAAAATCCAATAAACCCCGCCAAGATTTATAAAAATTATTAAACCTAAAAATGAAAAGCACTTACCAACAATAGAAACTTGAGAAGATGTTGTAGGATCCAAAACCATAGCAGATGACAATCCCATTTGCATATTTACCATATCACCGCCCGCATCTATTGCCAGAAGAATTAATTGTCCAATATAACCCAACATTGCACCTACAACCATATTTAAAAATATAGAAAGGACAAAAGATTCTTTAATAATATGTACATCAGGTTTGACAGTACAAGTTAAAATAATTGAAAAAATTAATGCCAGACTAAGTTTCACCATGCCAGGAATTTCTTTACGGTTAAACACAGGAGCTAGTCTAAAAAAGCCCAAAAGCCTTGCAAATATAAAAATTCCCGCGGCCAAATATGCATTCAGCATCGGAAACATTTTCATTAATTCTGTTATAAGAGCTTCCAATTAACTATCTCCCTAAAATTGTGTTTGTTTCTACGAAATCAGGTTTTGGCATCGGTGTTTGCGGACTCGGAATATATTTTGTTTTCTGTTGATTATCAACATAAGGAACTTTACCCGGATTTTTCATCATTTCATTAATTGATGGCTGATTTTTAAATTTATCATTCATCTCATGTTCAAATGGAGAAGTATATTTGTAATAATCTGCCGGCAAAACGTAAGAATCACTTTTTGAAACGAGATTAAACGCCATTGCAAACCCTTCATTTACAAAGCCTTTTAACATGTTTATAAAACCTATTCCGCCAATAACTATAACAAGAAAAACCCCGAGAATTTTTGGCGCAGCAGCGATTGTCTGCTCCTGAACCTGAGTAACAGCCTGTAAAATCCCGACTACAAGACCTATTCCGGCAGCTACAAGAACGCAGGGCATAGAAATAGCCAGCATTATTAAAAAACCTTTTGCTAAGTATTCAATTAAAACTTCCATTTTTACCCTTTCCAAGAATGTCTTGTATATCTACCATGTATTCTAAATATTTTTTGTTCTTTCATCAGTTATAACTTGTAACAAGTCCTTGTACAATCAAAGCCCAGCCATCTACCGCAATAAATATCAATAACTTAAACGGCAATGAAATAATCGTCGGAGATAACATAAACATACCGAGTGCTAATAATATATTCGCTACAACAAGGTCTAGTACAATAAACGGAACAAATATAATAAAGCCGATTTCAAATGATGTTTTTAATTCGCTTATGATAAATGCAGGAGCAACCTGCCATACTGTGATTTCTTCAGGATTTTTCGGCGCTTTGCCATTCGATTTCTCAATGAAAAATGCCAAATCACTTTCCCTTGTCTGCTTCATCATAAATTCTTTTAAAGGTTTTGACCCCTCATTTATCGCCTCTATAACATTTTGATTTTTATGATACGGAACGGAACCCATTTCATACATCTTTTGAAACGTAGAACCCATTGTATAAAATGTTAAAATCATTGCAAGCCCTATGATTACAATAGAAGGTGGAACCTGTTGAGTACCAAGCGCTGTTTTTAACATTGAAAATACTATAACAAATCTCAAAAAACTTGTCATACAACAAAATACTAACGGTAACAACGAAAATACCGTCATTAATATTAGCATTTGTAAAACTGGGTTCATATCTTTTATAATTGTATCCATTATGTTTTTCCTTTTTTATAGTTTGTTTATCAAATCTTTAAAAACTTTCTTTGGTTGATGTGCAGCATTTATATTAACAATTGTCGGAAGCTCATCAACGCCTTGCATTTCATCTGATTTGGAACTTATTATTTCATTATTACATTTGCTTTTGATATCAAGTTTTGATATTAAAGAGGTTTTATCAACATCAGATGCAACAAGAAATCTTTCGTTGCCTGCTCGAATTACGTAAATATTTTTGCGAGGGCCTAAACCTATACAATCCTCAATATCAAGAAATTTTGATTTTGATACTGATGAATAGGAGAACTTTTTATACACAAAAACAGCTAAAAAAATCATTCCGATCATTGCTGCTGTATAAACTATAAAATTTATCAAATATACGCTCATTTTTTATCCCTTTATAATTTTAAATTGCTTATATCCCAAAAATTTTTATATATCCTCATCTTCTAATTCAAAATCGCTGTAGTCAAATTCATCTTCCTCACTTGCCGGCTGTTCACCTTGCTGAGGCTGAGGAGCTGATTCTGATTGAGAATTTGAATTGTCATTGATTTCAAATGAATCATTTAATTCATCTTCCAAACCGTTTGATTGTTGAACTTCAGCTGAAGGAAGCTCATTTGTCGGTGTTTGAACTATTACTTCATCTATTTTTACGCCATATCTGTCATTTACAATAACAAGTTCTCCTCTGGCAATCGGTTTGTTTTCCACACTCAATGTTACCTTGTTATCATATATTGAAGTAAGATCTACAACCAAACCTTCTTCTATCTTTTTTAAATCGCCAAGAGTTATTTTTACCGTATCGAATTGAGCGCCCATCTCAACTTCAATACTGTCCCAAAGACTTGAATTCTCTCCTGCCATATTATCTTCTCCTTCCTCATTTTCCACCGGTATTACCAGTCCTAAATTCGGGTTTAAATTTATTTCCTTCTCATAATCCTTGAACTTTATTACCATATGATTAATATCACTGTTGTCAAAAACAACGATATCATCAACTTCAATATTTTTTACATCTTTTAACTTGAATTTTGTACTGCCAATTTTGACTGAAACATTAATTATACTTGTAGAAAAAGCTCCATAATCAAACTTGTCTCCTTGGGATACAACAGTTTCCGGGTTTAACAACTCTTCAGGCAGCGTAATTATAAATTTTGCAACTCTATTTTTTTCAATATCTTTTATCAAAAAAGTTAAATGCACCACATCAAAATTAGTTCTTTTTAAAGTCGGAGGCGCCGGGGAAAGAAATTGAGATGTCATATTAAACATATAATCATTGAAAGCAGTAATAATCTTTGCTTCCAAATCGGTTAATTTATTTAAATTAAATCTTGAGTTTGGTTTCCCTAAAATTTTGTCTAAAATTATCTCTACAGCTTTTTCAGATGTTCTGAAAAACATATCATGCAACTTATCTATACGAATTTTAGTTACAAAATATGCATCCTTATCCATTAATGTATTTATATTCTTGCTTATGCCGGCCAAGATAAATTGAAATCCGGGGAGAAAAAATTCATCACAAGCAGCTTGAACAGCCGGCGGATATGTCTTTGCAAACCAGTTGTACTGCGCATACAATTCTTTATAATCTATTGAGTTGATTTTTTGATTAATCATAATTAATCTGCTATCCCTTGTTCAAGTCTGTTATAATGAGCTTTCCCCATAAATACAATAGACTATTTGCTAATAGTACACATCAATCATTTAATGGATATTTTCAAAAAATCAAATGAAAATTTACGAAAAACTGAAACTGTTTTTAAAATTTTATTTATTATACTATTAAACTATGACCAAAAATGTTTACATCCACATTCCGTTTTGCAAATCCAAATGTAAATATTGTTCATTTGTATCTTTTTGCGCTCTGAATTTAAAACCTCAATATCTGGAAGCTTTAAAAAAAGAAATTACTCATTCTTACAAACAAGAAGAATTAAACACTCTTTACTTTGGAGGCGGAACACCCTCATTATTAACTCCGGATGAATTTTCTCAAATTATTAACCTTTTTAAAATAAATTCTTCAACAGAAATTACAGCAGAACTCAATCCGGAAACAATTTCAAAAGATTATTTAGAACAACTTAAACAAACTAAAATAAACAGATTAAGTTTTGGCTGCCAAACTTTTAATGACACAATTTTAAAAGATATAGGACGCCATCATTGTGCAAAAGATGTTGAAAATGCCGTTGATATGGCACAAAATGCAGGATTTAAAAACATCGGTCTTGATTTTATATACGGGCTTCCAAATCAAACCACAGAAATGTTTGCAAAAGATTTAGAAAAAGCCACGTCTTTGAATATTCAACACATTTCACTCTACGGATTAAAAATAGAACAAGGTTGTTATTTCTATAAAAACCGTCCTGAAAATCTTCCGGATGAAGATATTCAAGCCGATATGTATTTAAAAGCTATAGAAATTTTAAAACAACATAAGTTCAACCACTATGAAATAAGCAATTTCGCAATTCAAGGATTTGAATCCCGTCATAATTTAAATTACTGGGACAATAACAATTATTACGGCTTTGGCGTAGCCTCACACGGGTATGAAAACGGAACAAGATATTTTAATACCTCAAACATAAAAGAATATATAAATAACCCACTTGTTCATAAAAGCTCTCATAAACTGTCTGAACAAGAGAAATTGGAAGAGGAAATATTCTTAGGATTTAGAAAATCAAGCGGTATAAATATTGAAAAAATAAATCGAAAATTTAATATAGATTTCCTCAAAAAATACGCCACCACACTAAATAAGTACCTTTCTTATAAGTATCTAAAAGAAACTAATACAGGTTTTACACTAACTAAAGAGGGTATCTTAATAAGTAATGTTATACTTTCAGAATTTTTGGAATAAAAAACCCGCATTTGCGGGCTTTTTATAAATTATGAAAATATTATCTAATCTTTTACTCTGATTTTGGTGTATCAGTTTTTGGTGTTTCAGACTTTGGAGCTTCCTTTGAAGCACCTTTACCTCTAATTTTAGACCATAAATTATCAGCACTTTCACCAATTGAACGGAAGAACTTTTGGACTTTTTGCATAATTCCTTCAGGATTTTTAACTTTTTGGATTGCACCTTTATGAACTGCAACACCTAAACCAATATAAACTGCTGCTAACAAGGCTATAATTGTTCCGAGAACAGCACCTTTATGACTTTTTTTCTTTTCACTCGGTTCAAATGCGTCAGATGGCATATCTGCTCTTACTTGATTTGTCGTAAACTTTCCGGGTGAATTGATTAAATCATTAACATTCATTGATGTATCACCGCGAAAACTAATACCGGAAACAGAATTAATCATAAGGAACCTCCTTTATAAACACACTGTTACTTTAACATTTAAAAACAACTGATAACATTATTTTGACGAAAATAAATTCTTTTTTCAATATTTGTTACAAAACTTTACACAAAAATTGGAATATTTTTTTTTTAAGTGTCATCTTATTGATTAGAGAATAGGAGAAATAGGCATGGGATTTCAACAAGATACTATAATTTATATTGATGATCAAGACAAATTAGATGCAAGTGTTGCGGCTAACGCGTTTGCAGATAAAGATGTAAAAAACAGAGCTTACGTAAATACTCTCGGAGCAGAGCTTGCTATGAAATATTTGGCTTCTGAAAACATCAACGTTTCAGATATATACAACATTCACTCTATCAAAAAAATTCTTGAAGAACTTGATATTTCAGATGTAATGCTCCCAAACATTCATATTGACGTGAGAGTGGTCTTTGATGATAATGCTATATTTATTCCGAAATCTCATTTTAAATATAACCTTGAACCTGATATATACCTCGTTTTTAATCTGGCAAAAGATTTTTCGCATGTTAAATTCTTAGGATTTTTTGAACCAAAACTTATTAATAAAAACAATCAAAATGAAGATTATTATTTTATTGAAAAAGAGAAATTAAACCCTGTATCTAATTTAAAAAATTATATTGAAAACTTTAAAGGCAATACTACCTCTGGAGCATCGCAAGAAGATATTGACAATTCCGAAAGAATAATAATGGCAATGGCCGACAATGACATTTCTGAAGATGAAAAACAATATTTGATAAAACAATTAACAAAAAGTGCAGAACTCAGAGACAAGTTTATTGAATATGAAAATTTTGAAACACTTTCCTACAAGGCCATGACAGATCCTCAAATAAAAAGGAAAGAAATAGAAGAAATCGAAAACAACAATGAAAAAACAATAGAAAATCATGTTGCAACGGATTTGAATGCTGCATTACAAGACTTGGGACAAACTTCTGAAAATATTGATGTTCTTGACAGCATTGAAGATTTTGAAAATCTTGATCTTGCTCCTGTAGACGGAGATCTTGAAGATTTAACCATAAATAATACAATTGATTTAGCACCAGAAAATAATGAAAATAAACAAGAAACTGAAACAAAAGACAATAACCTTCTTGAAAACATCGCAGATATAGGAACCGCTGCGGCCACCGGAGCGGTTGCAGGCGCTGCAGCAGGAGCAGCAGGAAGTGCTATTGCAGGAGCGACAGATTCTATAGCGAATGCCGCAGAAGTAATTACAGGTACAACAGAAGCCGTAACAAATATCGCTCAAACAGTTGGAGATGTTACAGGAGCAATTGCTGATACCGTAGAGAATGAAAAAGATTTAAAAGCTGAAGACACAATTGATAATTCTCTTGACATTGTCAATTCTGATATTGAATTGTCTAAAGATCTTATAAAAAACAAAACAGAAGCACCTGAGCCTATCACTTTTGACAACATTGATACATCTGAACTTGATAATTTAGAAGCTAAAAGTTCTGATGACAATTTTACTGATGATGAAACTATTTCTTTTGACAATATTGATATTGACACAGCTTCAAATAAAACTGATTTCATAGACCAAATTGATAATAAAATTTCATTTGATGATGTTGCAACAACTGATAATGAAGAATCTAATACAGATGTTGATGAAACTATTCAAAATGAACAAGATTCAATATCACTTGAGAATATCGATACATCTTTAATTGATGATTCAAACACTATATCAAACCTTGAAGATACACAACCAATAGTATTGGATGATATTGATACATCAAATATTACAGATGATTTAAATATAAATGCAGATAGTAATGCAGAAGATTCTTTTGACACTCAAACTGATTCTGAAATAGATGATGCGAATGCTACAAACTTAGACATAAACAGCAGCGAAAATTCTGTACAATCTGATGACGATTTAAAAGAATTAAATGAGCTTCCAGAAACTGACGACGGCTTAAAGCTAATTTTAGATGACAACTCAGCAGAAAAAGAACAAGAACTAAATATTGAGCCACTTAATAACAAACAAAAAGATACACAAACTGATGATAATGACGATCTTAATTTCGAATTTTTAGATGATGATACGTTTGACACAACAGCAGAACTTCCGGAAACTCCTATTACAAATACATCATCTTCAAACGGTTTTGGGAAAAATTTATTGGACAATATGTATGAAGAAAATCTAGATAACATATCAACAGACGATTTTAATCTTGAAGAAACTCCTTTAAGCCATAACGTTGAAGAAATAACTTCCGATGAACTTCTATCCCAAATTGACGACATACTAAACATTAATGATACATCATCAGCTCAAAACCAATCAGCACAACAAGAAAATAGGTCTACAGAATATGCTGACGATTCAATTATGCCAAGCTCTGAAGATGATTTGTCTGAAATTCCGAATATTGACGATCTAATATCATCTCCAGAAATAGATAAAACGCCTGAGACACCGGTAACACCTATCTCTAAAGTTCAACCGGAAATACTTGAAACAACCGATACAGAAGATAGTCAACATGACACTGATACCATATCAAATGAAACAGCTTCTGATAATACAAATGTATCCACTTCAAATGAAGAAACCGCAGATACAGCGTTAGATGAATTATTGAGCCTTTCAGAAGACAATTCCGAAGAAAACGCAGAAAACTCTGATTACAAACTAGGTGACCTATTTAACGATACAGATCCTACATCAGATCCTGATTTAGATGAAATAAACCCTGAAATTGTGGATACGAATAATGAAACTCCAATTCCCGGAGCTGCATTTTTAAAACCTAAAAAACAAACAAACAAAAAAACTCTGATAACAGCTGCTGCACTTATAACAATAATTGCAGGAGCATCCGCATTTGTTCTTTTAAAGCCTAAAACAGACTCAGCTTCTGATATAGAATCAGCGGCTCCTCAATCAGCAGATATCTTAGACAACCCAAATCAAACAGCTGATAATAATGAAAATATTTTAGAAACAAATGCTCCAACAATTAATAATACAACAGACAAAAAAGTTCAAAAAACTAAACAACAAGTAAAAGAATTAAAAAATACTGCTGTTAAAAAACCTATTCCATCAGAATCATATCTGGAGGTTCAAAAGCTTGTCTGGGATGTACCTGACACCCTATCTTACAGCCCGAAAATGCAAAATTATTTACGCACAGCAGGCAAAAGTATAAAGCTTTCACTTTCAACAGATTTACTTTTAGCAAGTGAATATGCTTACTCTAATCAAGTTAAAGTAGGATTAAAATTAAGTAAAGATGGGGCTATACAGGAATCAAACATAATTTCAAGCAGCGGGTCAACAGAAATTGATAACATTGTGTTACAATCTGTTAAAGATACTTTAAACGTCGTAAAACCGCCCAGTACAGAGATTAGCACCCCTGATTTCAATTTGAACCTTATCATATACTTTTAATTATGTTATAATGTGATAAGAACAAGGAAACTGTGTAGTGGAATTAGCTCAGGATAAAATTGATTTAATAGCAAAAATTATAAAAAGTAATAGAAAATTCGCTAATAATGAAGATTTGTATGATGATTTCTTAAACGAAACCTGCAAACGTTCATTGTTAATTGTAAAAACTGTTACCTCAGATGAAACTTTAGAAGCTTATTTGAGAAAAATTGTAACAACTTCTATTCTAAATGTCTTAAAAAATGAAGGCAGATTAAGAAGAACCAAAAGTGGATATATGTCTACCAAAGAAGTTCCATTAGAATCTGCAGTAACTTCTTCTTTACCGGATTATTCTCAAATCCAAATCAATTATGACCCTGTAAATATCCAAGAAACTCCTGAAGATATTGCTGTAAAAAAAGATATTTTACAAAAAATAATTGATACTGTTAATAAAATTGATGAAGAAAATCCTGATAAAAATTATTACAAAATTTACTATCTCAGATATGAAAAGGGAATGACTCAAAACGAAATCGCAAAAGATTTAGATCTTTCCCAATCAGAAGTTTCTAAAAGATTATTTAAATTAATGGATAAAGTTAAACAAGCATTTAACCAGGATTAAATAAAATGAAATGTCCTATATGTAAAAAAACAATTCCTGACAATGCATTAAAATGTCCTTATTGTAAGGCTCGTACAGGTTTAATTTGTAAAAATTGCAATACGGTTAATTCCGTGTTTGATTTTACCTGCAAAAATTGCGGAAAAGAAATTCTAAAACTTTGTCCAAATTGTAAAAGTGTAAACTTCCCAAACGTTGAAAGATGCCGCAAATGTGGGCATAAATTTGAAACTGAACCAAAACCCAAAGCAGTTGTATCTGACAAAATTAACCTTGAATATCCTGCAAATTTGGTATCACAACAAAGTGCAAGAAATATACTTATAAAAGGGATTTTATCAAAAGATAAAAAAATACTTTCTCTCAGCGGAGAAAAAGGTTCAGGGAAAAGTCTTGTTCTCAAAGCTATAATGCAAAGTTTACAAGAAAAAAATATTTCTTGGCTTTACGGCAAATGCACTCCTTTAACCCAAATTACACCGGGAGGACTTGTCCAAGATATTTTGCTTAACGTATTTAATCTTCCAAATTTTTGTATTAACAATCTGGATTTCAAAAAAAACGCATCACAATATTTTAAAAATGAATTCCCGATGTTAAGCAATAACGAAGTATTCGATTTACTCAACTTTCTTTACCCGATTAAAGAAGGAACTTTCGAAAACATTGTCGCCGCAAAAAATAAAACTTTTGAATTTTTAAACAAAATATTTGACAAAATGACAAGCTTAAACAAATTTGTATTTGTCATTGATAATTTTGATTTTATAGACGGTTTTTCTTATGAATTTATAAGCAAATACATTAAAAAAGAAAATATTTGGCCTAATTTAAAACTTTTACTTATATACAATGAACCAAAACCTTCCAAGGGATATTTTTATTTTCCAGAAAATAATAAAGAAAAATTATACCTTGATGTAGGTCTGGCACCTTTGGAATACCAACAAATGCTTTTACTGGTCGATCAAAAAAACAAAAAAGTTGACGGATTTCCAAATCTTTCAAACCCTGAACTGCAAGAAATTTATAAAATCAGCAACGGAAACCCATCTTATATCAATCATGCATTGAGCTTATGTTTTGACTGCCAATTATGCGAAAAAGAATTTGAAATTTCAACGACATTCACAGGTCTTTTAGAATATAGACTAAAACTGCTTGAAGAACTTAACCCAATAGCATACGATATTTTGGTAGGCTCAGCAATCATAGGTGACAAAATTAATGTTAATCTGGTAAAAGAAATTTTCGGAGTTGACGATAATACGTTTAGAGATATTTTAATTTATCTCAAAAAAATGGATTACATTAACCATATAAATGACATTTACTGTGAATTCAGCTCTCTTACACTATGGGAAACTATTTTAAAAACATCTAAAAATGCTGACAAATATGAAAAAATTAATAAAAAAATTCTTGAATATTTTGCAGGCTTTACACTCAATTCTAACGCAATTTTAGGAGTCATTGCTCAAAACCTTAAACAACCACGCTTGGCACTTGATATATGGACTAAAAACACAAAGCTTGCTGCATATATAGGTGATTTAAACTTGTATGCGATTTCTCAAAAGCAATCAATGGCATTAATCAATGAACTGGATGAAGCCGCAACTTTAAAAATCAGATACAATATCTCGGAACGTCTAGGGAAACTTCTTTCTAATTCCAACCCGACAGAGGCAATAGAATATCTTCCGGATGCAATTTCAAATGCTCAAGCGGTTGGAGACAGCCCTAAAGAGATTGAACTTCTTGCATATATGTCATATTGCTGTCGCAAAACAGGAAATTACTTTGGGGAAGTTGAATGTGTAGATGCAGTTTTGAAAAAAGCAAAACCGGAAAACAGCCTTGATATAGCTCTTTTAAAATGTACAAAACTAAATGCTCTTCTAAATATCGGGAACTGCGGACAAATTGTAAATATGATAGACACAGAAATAATGCCGGTATTTGACGAGTTTTTTGCAAAAAAACAAAATTTAAAAAATCCTCAAATGCTTTTTGTCTATGAAACATGGCTAAAAACATACTTAATACTTGCAAATGCCCTTGTACTGCAAGGAAATGACAGATCTTTTGAAGTCCTTACAATTCTATTTGACATAATCGATAGAAACAATATAAAAGATGAATTGTTTACTTGCAAATGTAAATTAACTCTTGCTCTTGCAAATACATTTAAAGGTAATTTTAAAGCTTCTGAACAAATGCTTGAAGAAGTTCTAAAATCATACAGAGAAAATATTATGGATAATGAAACAATTATCCGTTGGAATTTTATCAATATCATAAATAATTTCTTGAGAAAACAATATGACGGAATGCAAGAAGATCTATTCCAAATTGTAACTTTTGCAAACAATAATGGAGATAATTTTACTAAAAACATTTTAAAAACATTGCTTGGCAAAATGTTTAAAGACAATGAAAATTCAAAACAAGCAATGGAAATTTATAATGACCAAATTGCGTATTTTGCAAAAGAAAAAATGGCACTGGGAGCTCTTTTAACTTGGCTTTTAATAGCTGACGCAACACTTGTTACAGAAGGGCCTAAAAACGCTTTAGAAATTGCAGAACAAGCCTTAGACGTCGCACAAAATCCTAAAATTGATAATTATTTCTTTACCGTTCTATTCAAAATGGTAATTGCAAAATGCTGTATTACACTTTCTGATTTCGATACAGCAAAAATGCATATAGAAAATGCTATATTTATAGCTAAAAAATTCAATATGAACGACCTTTTATCAAGATTGTTCCTACTATACGGAACATACTTCCAAGAAATAGGCCTTGTAAAATCTCCACAACAAGTTGAATACCTCAAAGCTGCGGAAAAAATGTATAAAGAATCTGAAGCACTTATAAAAACAACAGAAAACAGATATGTATACAGCGAACTTCAAAAAGCAAAAGGGGTTTTAACATCCTTCTGCCGCATGAATTACATTAAATTATAAGGTCACGTAACAGCATTAACAAGCTCTCCTAACATAAACATATTATCAGAAGCCAATTCCATATTATCTAAAGTTGTATTTTTGGAAGGAGGAACTTTTTTGCTACATAATGCATAAATTATTGTCCCTAAAAACAGAGCACCACTAGCGATGTAACAGCCTATTTTAAATTTATCAGACTTCGTTTTTTTATTATGTTGTCCTTGTTCCCTCCAAGGGTGATTTTTAGGTAATTTACCTTTATTAATAAATTTAACATTAGACCGCATAGGATAAACTTGCCATGAAGAAGAACTCACAGGCGTATATAAATTATATGGAGCTAATCTACTTACATTACTAACCATAATATAACCTACCTATTAATTATAAAAATTTATTTATACAAAAATTGCTCTTACTTTATAAAATATTTAAATTTATGAAGCAAAGGAGTTACTTGAAAATGTATTGACAAAATCAAGAAAAAGAGTTAGCATAATTTTAAGGAGGTTAAAATTATGCACGAATGTAATCATGAACATCATTGCAACCACGAAGGACATAACTGCGGACACGGAGCAGGACATTGCCAAAGTCAAGGTGAGGGTCATCATTGCCACAACCACGAAGAAGGCTCTCACAGCTGCCACGGAGGCGGCTGCCAAGGTAAAGGTCAATGGGGCGGTAAAAGAGAAGGCGCAGGCAGAAAATGCGAAAATCCTAAAATTCCGTTTAACAGAAGATTAAATGAAGAATTAATTAACAAATTAAAAACTTACGCATCAGAAAACGGAATAACAGAAACTGAAGCCTTAGAGCGCGCAATACAAAATTTATAATAAATATCTGATTAAATCAAAAAAAATTCCCGCTTATTATTTAAAGCGGGAATTTTTATTATAATTCAATTTCTTATTTTCTAAGAGCTTGGTCAACAGCAACTGCAACTGCAACAGTAGCACCTACCATTGGGTTGTTGCCCATACCGATAATACCCATCATTTCTACGTGAGCAGGAACAGATGAAGAACCTGCGAATTGAGCATCACCGTGCATTCTACCCATAGTATCTGTCATACCGTAAGAAGCAGGACCAGCTGCAACGTTATCTGGGTGAAGAGTTCTACCAGTACCACCACCTGATGCTACTGAGAAATATTTTCTACCATTTTCCCAGCACCATTTTTTGTAAGTACCTGCTACCGGGTGTTGGAAACGAGTTGGGTTAGTTGAGTTACCAGTGATTGATACATCAACACCTTCTTTAATCATAATTGCAACACCTTCTGATACATCATCTGCGCCGTAGCATCTGATTTCTCCTCTTTCACCGTCTGAGAATCTTTGTT
>CALVGY010000005.1 GCA_944327215.1 Candidatus Gastranaerophilales bacterium
ATGTCAAAACTTAATGCTTCTGTTTTTGTCTCTTCTGTCATTTTTACTCTCCTTATTTACATTCTATTAATTTATCTTTTAAAATTTTTGCCGTTTTCAAATGAACCGCATGCCCAGCTTCTTTAACTAAAATCTGGCATCTTAAATTCAAAGGATTAAAACCGGTCAAATACAAATCTCCGATTAAATCAAGAATTTTATGTTTAACAGGTTCATTCTCAGAACGCAATGGCGATGTATAACCAGTATCTTGCAATCCTAAGGTATTTTCAATTGTTACACCTTGTGCAAAACCTAGCATTTGGAATTTTTTCAAATCTTTATAAAAGCCAAAAGTTCTTGCTTCAATGATTTCTTGCTTGTTTTTAGGATTATATGCAACCCATCGTCTTGTCAAATCTGGGTGATCATAATTTACCGAATACGAAATATACAATTCTTTATCCGGTAAAATTACAAGACTTGTCTTTCCATTCAGATAATAAACAGGCTCTGAAACAGTATAATGTTTTGATTTTTCAAACAAATGTTTTTCAACTCCTGCCTTTTCAAAAAGTTCTACCCATTTTTTAGAACTTCCGTCGAGTGCCGGAACTTCCATTTCGTCCATGCAAATATCTATACTGTCTATGCCGCAAAATGCCAAAGCCGCTGTTAAGTGTTCAGTTAACATAGCCTTAGATTTTGAATTTCCTAAAACAACACAATGGTCTGTAGAAAGAACATTATCCACATTTGCTTCAAAAGGTTCAGCACTTTTTATAAAGTAACGAATTTTTCCTGTTTTTGAAGGGAAAAAGTTTACTGTACAAGGTTTGTTTTTCATCAAGCCATTGCCTGATATTGATATTTCCTTAAGAATTGTGGTCATGATTGATATTGTCCTCGAATTCTTTTAATAATGGTTCATATTTGCGGAATTTAGCAAATATTTCTTGAGCATCTTTCATTGTTTTAAGTTGTTTAATGAAATCTTTTCTTGGCATAGCAGGAATACCTACAACAATTGATTTTTCAGGGAATGATTTTGTAACACCTGCTTTTGCTGTAATAATTGTATCAGAACCGATTTCAATATGGTCTGCCAAACCTGCTTGACCTGCGATTGTAACTCTATCACCAATTACACAGCTTCCTGCAATACCAACTTGAGACACGATAAAGCATCCTTTACCGACTTTGCAGTTATGTCCAATCATTACAAGGTCATCTATTTTTGTATCATCGCCAATTGTAGTATTTTCAATAGTTCCGCGGTCAATTGTTGTATTTGCACCGATTTCTACATTATTACCGATTTCAACAGAACCGATTGAAGGGATTTTGAAAATTACTTGTTTTGTAAGATTTTCTTTAATTTCTCCATCTTTTCTTGCTTGTTCAATATTGTCAGGATTTTCTGTAACAAAACTGAATCCGTCAGCACCTAAAGATACACCGTGATGCAAAATTACATCGTTACCGACTTTTACTCTGTCACCGACATTAACTCCCGGATGGAAGAAACAATTTTTGCCGACTACAACACCGCCGCCAATATAGCAATTTGCCAAAATCTTTGTATTATCGCCGATTACTGCATCATGAGAAATTACAACATTTGGACCGATTTGAACATTTTCACCTAACTTTGCAGTTTCATGAACAACAGCTGTCGGATGAACACCTTTGTTAACTTCAGGAGCAGTATAGAACAAATTAAGAAGTTTCATCATTGCAAGTCTTGGTCTTTCAACTTCAATTGTTGAAAATCCGTCAAGCTGAACTCCTAATGGAACAAGTGCTGCTTTTGCTTTTGATTTTGCAAGGTTTGCGATTTCTTCTTCACCCAAAGCTAAAGCCAAAGTGTTTTCATCAGAAAGCAATGGCGGAGCAATATGAGTAATATTGACGTCTTGAACTTTTGTAAGCATACCGCCTGTTATTTGAGTAATTTCTTCTAATGTAAAGGTTTTCATATATCTTCTCCTTTGTGTTAATAATTTTAATCCATGTTGTTTGATTTTAGTGAATCTTCCCAAATCTTTAAGATTGTATCATGCAAATCTATCCAATTTGGATTTTCAGAATTTATGATTGAGATTAAATCTTCCTTTTTCATTTTTTCCAATTCTTTTTTGCGGATAATTGCATCATTCAATTCACTATATTTTTCATAATATGCAAGTTTGTTATTTGAAAATTCTTTTTTATAAATTTCACTAATTTTATTTTTAATTTCATGCATATGCATTAAAAGATTTGAAGTTATCCCTATTATTAACTTGTCTTTTGGCTTATTAAACAATATGTATACATACGTGCTCATAACCTTCTCCTCAAAATCTTTTTTATTTATTTTGCATTTTTTCAATAGTTTTTGTAGTTGATTTACCTTCAACAAACTCAATAAATTCAACTCTAGTGCCGTTTTTCCTCATTATGTCAGCTTCCGGAAGAGTTTCCATATTGTAATCTGCACCTTTAGTATAAACATCAGGCTTTATTTCATCCAAGAGATCACGAGGACTATCTTCATCAAATAGTACCACATAATCCACATATCTCAAAGCGCTTAATATTTCTGCACGATCATTCTCGTTATTGACGGGACGTGTTGGACCTTTTATACTTCTTACAGATTTATCGGAATTTAACAAAATTATTGAATAATCTGCAAATGATTTTGTTTTTTTCAGATACCTGACGTGTCCGACATGAAGAATATCAAAACAACCGTTAGTACAAACAACGGTTTTACCTGATTTATGGATTTTATCAACTAAAGCTTTTATATCTTCTCTTTTTATCAACATATCCGCTAACCTTGCTTTTTCAAAGCTTATTTTAGCAAAAACATTAACAAAAATACGTAAAAGTTACCTTTTGTTAAGAACAAAAACCCGCAAATGCGGGTTTTATTATTTATGTTAAGCTATTTTTTAATATGCCATCTCTAATTTTTTATTCTACAAAAATTAGAACAGCTCCATTTCAATAACCTTTTGACATATTCTAACAGTATTTAAAGCTGCGCCTATTCTCAAATTATCTGCGACACACCATAATGAAATCCCATTTTTAAACGCAAGATTTTTTCTGATTCTTCCGACAAAAACGGGGTCAACTCCTGATGCATCACAGGTTGTCGGGTATTCAAAATTTTGAGGATTGTCTATTACTTTAACGCCGAAAGAATTTCTCAAAATTTCGCGAACTTCATCTGGAGAAATTTCATTTTCAAATTCAATATCAACAGCTTCTGAGTGGCCGTTATATACAGGAACACGAGCTGCAGTGCAAGATATTGGCAAATCTTGAGAGAGATGAAGAATTTTTTTAGTTTCATTAACAACTTTCATCTCTTCTTTTGTATAACCGTTATCACAGAATACATCAATTTGAGGTATTACATTAAATGCAATCGGCTTTTTAAAACATTTGTTTTCAAAATCTTTACCTTCAAGACGCGCTTTTGTATTTGCAGTTAATTCATTAATCGCAGCCAAACCTGCCCCTGAAACAGCCTGATAAGTAGAAACTATCAACCTTTTCATAGGATTTTTATCAATTAACGGTTTTAATACAAGCATTAATTGAGAAGTTGAGCAATTTGGGTTTGCGATAATCCCTTTATGTTTTCTTAAATCTTCATCATTAACATAAGCAATTACAAGCGGAACATCTTTTTCCATACGGAATGCTGATGAATTATCAATTAATACCCCGCCTCGTTTTACAATTTCAGGAGCAAATTTTTGAGAAGTAGAACCGCCGGCTGAAGCTAGCACGATATTTACTCCATCAAAGCTTTCAGGTTTAGCTTCTTCTACGGTGTAGGTTTTCCCTTGAAATTCTAACTTTGTTCCTGCAGAACGTGCACTAGACAAAAATTTGATCTCATTAAATTGAATATTCAACTCATCAACTATCTTAGTAATTTCTCTACCTACAACACCTGTTGCGCCTAAAATTGCAATATTTGGTTTTCTCATCATTAATCCCTTACATTATATTATCTAATCCATATACAAAATCATTGTACTCATAAACATGTTTTACTGCAAGTAATACCCCTTGCATGTAACATTTTCTGTCCATTGAATCGTGACGAATTGTCATGATTTGGCCTGATGAGCCAAAGATTACTTCTTGAGATGCAATATAACCAGGCATTCTGACAGAATGAATATGAATATTTGAATAAGAATTGCCGCCTCTTGCACCTTCTATAGTTTCAGTTTCGGGGCAATTATTTTTTGTAAAATCATCTTTAACTTCTGCCATCATAGCTGCAGTTTTAATTGCAGTACCTGATGGAGCATCTTTCTTTTGGTTATGGTGTAGTTCAATAATTTCTGCATTATCAAAATATTTTGCAGCCTGACGGGCAAACATCATTAATAAAACTGCACCTGTTGAAAAATTAGGAGCAATCAAACAACCTGTATTTTTTTCTTTAGAAAGATTTTTCAAAAATTCAATTTCTTCATCTTTCAAACCTGTTGTTCCGATTACTATTTTTATTCCGTTATTCAAACAATATTTTGCGTTTTCAAAAATTGATTTTGGCTGTGTAAAATCTACCAAAACATCTATTTGGCATTTTTTATGAGCATCTTCAATATTTTTAAATTCAGCTCCTGCTATATCAATTTGGGCAACAAGTTCTGTATCGGGGCAAGTTGTAACAGCTTCCACAACTTCTTTTCCCATTTTGCCCAAAGCTCCGCATACTGCAACTTTTATCATAAAATTTTCTCCTTATTATGTACATTACTTTATCATAAAAAAAATTTTCTGTGCTAAAATGAAAAGGGAACTATTATTATAAGGAGAGATAAAATGGCAGACGCTAAAATTTTGGCTACTATTGAAAGAAGTGACACTGAACAATTACAAATTTCTGTTAGTGAATACAAAGGAAGAAGCTATTTGAATATGAGAATATTCTACACTACTGATGATGGTGCAACTTGGCTTCCGACTAAAAAAGGGGTAACTTTTTCTCCTGATCAGCTTGATTTGTTGGAAGAAGCTATTCAAGAAGCAAGAAAAGAATTTATGGCAGAAGCTGAGTAGGTATTTTACCTACTCCTTCTACTTTTTACCTTAAAGGAGATAATTTGAGCAAATACGCATCAGCACTTGTTAATATAAAAGGTTTGGGAGTTAAGACTTTTAGCTACTTAATTCCTGATGAAATGAAAGATAAAATTCAAATAGGACAAGCTTTGCTTGTCCCTTTTGGCAGACAGGGGCTGATTAATGCTTTTTGTGTAGGATTTTCCGATTATTTACCGGGAGATTTCAAAGTCAAAAAAATTAACAAAATCCTTGATGAAACACCACTTTTTACAATCGAATATCTAAAACTTTTAGAGTGGGTTGCAAATTATTATTGTTGCGATTTGGTTACTGTTTTGAACGCCGCAATTCCGATGAAGTTAATTGAAAAAGCTTCAAAAACAGAACAATTAATTGAGTTTGTAAAATATGACGGTGCAACAAAAAGACAAATCGAAGTCTTGAAATTGCTTGAAAAATCAGGTAAAATGCCTCTTATTTTGTTTGAAAAATATGCAAAAACAACAAGAGCTACAATAAAAAAACTTGAGCAATTGGGTTGTGTACGACTTATTCAAGAGGAATTATATAGAAACCCTCTTGATGTTTTAAGGATTACTGAAAGAGAGCCGCTGTTTGAACTTTCTGGGGATCAAAAGAAAGTTTATGAAGGGATTAAAAGGCTTATAGAGGGCAAGAAGGCAGGAAGGCAAGAAGATGAAAAAGTTATTGAAAATAAATTTGTGCGTAGCACCGATAATAGCTTTACATACTGTCAGCAGAACTTCCCGCCATCTGAAATCCTTCTTCATGGGGTTACTGCATCCGGTAAGACCGAAGTTTATTTCAAACTTATTGATGACACCATAAAAGCCGGAAAAAACGTTCTTTTCCTTGCACCAGAAATTGCTCTTGCATCACAGTTGACAAAACGACTTGCAAAAAAATTCGGGACAAAAGACGTTGCGATATGGCACAGCAGTATATCAGACGGAGAACGATATGATGTTTGGCAAAAGCTTTATAAAGATGAAATAAAAATTTTAGCAGGCGCGAGATCTGCAGTATTTGCACCTTTGAAAAATATAGGTTTAATAATTATTGATGAAGAACACGAAAGTGCCTATAAACAAACAACTCCTGCACCGCGTTATGATGCAAGAGTTGTAGCAAGAAAATTGTCAGAATTTCATAACTGTCCATTGCTTTTAGGTTCTGCAACACCTGATATTTCAACTTATTATAGAGCAGTAAATTCAGGCAATCTTTTTGAGCTTAAAAAAAGGTATAATGATGCAAAAGTTCCGCCAGTAACCGTTATAAACATGCAAGATTACGGCAGAGCTGCTTATAAAAATGTTATCTCAATGCCTTTGCAAACAGAGATTAAAGAAACTCTTGAAAAGGGACAGCAAGTAATTCTTTTGATAAACAGACGCGGATTTTCAACATTCACCCAATGCCAGGCCTGCGGACATGTTATAGAATGCCCAAATTGTGCAATTCCAATGATTTGGCACTCAAAAGATCAAATGCTTAAATGCCATTACTGCAACCACAGTGAATACTTTCCTGACGTATGCCCTGAATGCGGTTCAGACGCTTTCAAAAACAGCGGTACAGGTACTCAAAAAATCGAACAATATATAAAAGATATTTTCCCGGACAATAATGTTGAACGTATAGATAGTGACATTTTAGTCCGTAAAGGGGAACATATAAGATTGCTGGAAAAATTCCAAAGAGGGGATATTGATATCTTGGTCGGCACGCAAATGATTGCCAAAGGTTTGGATAATCCAAACGTAACGCTTGTTGGTGTAATCTCGGCTGATGCAAGTTTTAACCTGCCTGATTTTAGGGCATCAGAAAGAGGATTCCAATTGCTTACTCAAGTTGCAGGCCGAGCAGGGCGTGGAGAATTTGCAGGAAAAGTTCTTTTCCAAACCTACAACCCTGATTTTTATGCGCTTGAAAGTGCCAAATCTCAAAATTACGGAGAATTTTACGAAACAGAAATTGCCGCAAGAGAAGAATTTGATTACCCTCCATTCAGCCAAATCATAAGACTTATTTTAAGCTCTCAAAACAACTTTAGAGCAGAAAAATCCGCACAAGAAATTGCACTACGACTATGCACAATGATAGAAAAATTCGGGATCTCAGAACGCTTGGAAGTTTTAGGCCCAAGCCCTTGTGTAATAGAACGCATAAACGGTCAATACCGTTTTCAAATTATCATAAAAAACAAACTTGATAAAAAAGGGCATGATTTTATCTCAAGATTTTTGAACAAAATAACTCTCCCAAAAGATATCAAAATGATAATAGATGTCGACCCGCTCGATATTCTGTAACAAATAAAATAATATGTTAAAATATATTTTTATTGTAAAATATTAATTGTAAACAGTGTTACTTAAGAAAGGTAAGAGAAATATGGAAAAACTTTCACCATTACAAATTGAAAGATTAAAGTATCAGCCAAAGCTTCCATCAAGCCTATCAAATGGCATTAATAGCTTGGAAATGACTGAAGGTTCCGCAACTCAATCAGTAAGAGATCAGGAACAAATTGAAAATTTATTCAAAAATACATACGGCAAACCCGTTGTAACTTTTAAAGCATCATCATCTTCTGTAGTACCAGAAGTAAGAAATGTTGGTGTAATCCTTTCAGGCGGACAAGCACCTGGCGGTCACAACGTAATTGCAGGTCTTTATGATGCACTAAAACAAGCAAACCCAAATAACAGATTATATGGTTTCTTAGGCGGCCCATCAGGTATTATTGATGGAAAATACGTTGAATTTGATGACAAATTCATCGATGCATACAGAAACACTGGCGGATTTGATATTATCGGTTCAGGCAGAACAAAACTTGAAACTGAAGAACAATTCCAAAAATCTTTAGAAGTTTGCAGAAAATTAAACATTTCAGCTGTAGTAATTATCGGTGGAGATGATTCAAACACTAACGCAGCACTTTTAGCTGAATGGTTTGTAAAAAATAATGCAAATATTCAAGTTATCGGATGTCCAAAAACAATTGACGGTGACTTGAAAAATGACCAAATCGAAATTTCTTTCGGTTTTGATACAGCTACAAAAACTTATGCAGAACTTATCGGAAACATTGAACGTGACGCTAATTCTGCTAAAAAATATTGGCACTTTGTTAAAATTATGGGAAGAAGCGCTTCTCACGTAGCATTAGAAGCTGCATTACAAACTCAGCCAAACATTACTTTGATTTCAGAAGAAGTTGAAGAAAAGAAAATGTCACTTGAAGGCATTATTAACTATATTTGCAACATCATCGTAAAACGTGCAGATATGGGTAAAAACTTTGGTATTGCAGTAATTCCTGAAGGATTAATTGAATTTATTCCTGAAATGAAATCTATGATTTCAAACTTGAACGATATCATGGCTTCATTAGAAAATGATCCGGACTTTGTAAACGCAACTACTATTCGTGACAAGTTCGATATCGTAGAAAATAGACTTGACCCTGCAAATGCAAAAGTTTACAACTCATTGCCTGCATTAATCAAAGGTCAATTATTAGCAGACCGTGACCCACACGGTAACGTTCAAGTGTCTAAAATTGAAACTGAAAAATTGTTAATCGAAATGATTACAACAAGATTAGATGAATTAAAATTACAAGGTGACTATATTGGTAAATTTAATGCACAATCACACTTCTTCGGTTACGAAGGAAGATGCGCATTCCCATCAAACTTTGATGCAGATTATTGCTATTCATTAGGCTTTAATGCATTTGCACTAATCAGCTTCGGTCTGACAGGTTATTTATCATCAGTAAGAAATCTTACAGCACCTGCTGATCAATGGATTGCAGGCGGTGTTCCTCTTACAATGATGATGAATATGGAAAAACGTCACGGTGAAATGAAACCTGTTATTCAAAAAGCTTTAGTAAAACTTGACGGCCCTGTATTCAAACAACTTGAAGAAAACAGAGAAGACTGGGCTATGAATGACAGATATTTATTCCCTGGTGCTATCCAATACTTTGGGCCATCAAGCGTTTGTGATATTACAACTTGCACTCTTAAACTTGAAAGATCTAAAGAACTTGCAAGTGTATAACACAAAATAAAATAAAACTTCTAAAAACCGATTGTCTTTTGATGGTCGGTTTTTTTTATTTAATATAATTGCAATTAATCCTTTGAATAAATATAATATAATTATGAAAAAGTTTGATTTTTTCAGACAGTTTAGGGATGCTGTTTTAGTTCTGAATAAAAAACAGGAAGTTGTATACAAAAACCACACATTCAAAAGGTGGTTTAAAGACTTTGCGAACCTGAAAAAACTTTCTCACAACACAGGCTTTGATATTTGCCCGCTAAATCTCGAAAATGTCGAAATTTATTCCCCGATTTACCACGCAATCCATTCAAAAGAAAACTTTTTTGCAAGAATTTCATACCAATCAGAACTTAATCGAATTTTTTATTACGATTTGCAGGCAATAAAAAAAGGGAATTACACAATCCTATTTTTTACAGACGTAAGCGCTCAAAATAAATTAAATGATATTTACAAAGAAAACGAAAAACTTAAAGAAAAATACAATGAACTTCTTGAAGAAAACGAATCTTTGCAAAAAATTAAACAAAAAGCTCAAAGCCAAGCTATCCGAATTGCGCTTATAAACAAAGTTTCAAACACAATAAGAGAAAGTATTGATATCTCACAAATTCTTCAATCAGCATTAAAAGAATTAGCAACAATGTTTAGTGCCTACAAAGCCTACTATGCAAAATCCAATAATAATGCATTTTTGATAGAAGAAGTTTACGGAGACAAAAAACCAAAAATCACTCAAGAAATTACATTTGATGAAAAAACAATGGAAACTATTGATAAACGTGAGATTGCGGTATCTAATTCTCTAACAGAATACATCAATGCAAAACCATTTAAACAACCTGTCTTGAGAATAATAATACCTGTTTATCATATGCAAAACCTAACAGGTATCATAGTTTTACTAAGCCATCAAAAAAGAGAACTGACAGAAGAATTAGAAATACTTGAAGCAATATCATCACAACTATCAAACGCAATAACTCGTGCAGAACTCTATCAGAAAAATATTCAAACAGTAAAAGAACTTCAACATACTTTGAAAGAATTAAAAGAAACGCAAATTCAATTGATAAATTCTGAAAAAATGGCTTCCTTAGGTCAGCTTGTAGCAGGAGTTGCACACGAAATTAACACCCCGGTAGCTTCTATAAAATCAAACAACACAATTGCCGCAAAGCTTCTTACCTCAATAGAAGACGGCGAATCAAAAGAAATGCTTACAGAATTAAATTCAATAGATAAAGAAGCCGTAAATCGAATCAGCAACATAGTTACATCCCTAAAAAAATTCGTGCGCTTAGATGAAGCAGAACTTCAAGAAGCAGATATAAATAAAGAATTGGATTTAACACTGGAACTTATAAGACACGAAACCAAAAACCGTATAAAAATAATCAAAAATTACGGCGAAATCCCAGCTATTAAATGCTTTCCGAACATGCTCAATCAAGTATTTACAAACATTCTTATCAATGCCTGCCAAGCAATAAAAGACGAAGGAACAATAACAATCACAACAGAGTATAAAAACAAAACCCTAACAGTTAAGATAAAAGATACAGGATGCGGAATCCCTGAAGATAAGCTCAACAAGATATTTACAGCCGGATTTACGACAAAGAGTTCGGGGGTTGGAACAGGTCTTGGTTTAGCTATTTGTTCCAAAATCATAGAAAAACATAAAGGTAAAATTATTGTAAACAGTGAGGTTGGTAAGGGTAGCGAGTTTGTTATTACTATCTGTGGTGAGTAATAAGAGTTAAGAATTGTTACAAATTTGATTAATATATAACTGAAAGACCTTTTTTATTAAAAAAACAAACACAAGGATTTTTTAAATATTAGACTCATGTATGGCAAAGGTTTTAAAAATATGTTATATTATTAACATAAAGTGTTAGTTTTACCCTTAAAAAAATTATTGAACACGTAACTGCACTTCTCTAAAGTAAAAAAGACAAAAAAGAAAATTATGTTAATAAAAATTAATACAAGTAACTAAAAAAGGCAATATTTTATTCTCAAATTTTTTTATAAATACATAATGTGTAGTGAATTTAATATTGTGCGTCGGAGGAAAGTGAATGACAATTAGTGTAAACAGCAAGAAAAAACAAGTTAAAAAAACTTTTGAAGAATTATTAACAGATTTAAAAACAAGCAATTCTGAAAAAGTCAGATATAATGCTGCACGTGTTTTAGGTGAAATGGGCGATTCTAAAGCCGTTGAACCTCTTATTGATGTTTTAAAACACGACAAAAACGGATCAGTAAGATTATATGCAGCTCGTGCTCTTGGTGAACTTGGCGATTCTAAAGCTACAGTTCATTTAATCGAATCTTTGCGTGAAGACAGAAACGTTGACGTTAGAGTCCGTGCAGCTCGTGCTTTAGGCCGTTTGGGCGGTGAAATTGTTGTTGAACCGCTTGTTGAAGCTCTAAATGATGAAAACCCACAAGTTTGTATTACAGCTACTGATGCTTTAATTGAAATCGGTGATGTTGCAACTGACGCTTTAATCGCATCTCTTGATCACGAAAAAGTTAATGTACGTTGCGACGCAACAAGAGCATTAGGCGAAATCGGCAACAAAAAAGCTGTTGATAAAGTAATTAACATGTTATATGACGAATGGGTTAACGTTAGAATTTACGCTGTAACATCACTTGGTAAATTAAACGATACAAAAGCAGTTCCGGCATTAATTGATGTTATGAAAAACCGTTCAGAAAATGAACTTGTTAGAGCAGGTGCTGCAGCTGCATTAGGCGTACTTCGTGACCAACGTGCTTTACTTCCTTTAAGAGAATTAATTATGGAAGCTGAAGAACTTGGTGAACTTGAAGATACAGCATTAAAATCATTCAAGAAAATTATGGCAGCTAACTGGCAATCAATTCCTGGTGCTACTGCTCAGAAAAAACCTGCAAACACTTTTGCATAAACAAAGCTTAATCTTTTCATAAAACAAAAAGGATAAAACCGGCTTTTAATAAAAGGCCGGTTTTGATTTTTTATATTACTTATATTATAAAATCAGCAGTTCTCTGACATCAACATCTAAATAATCAGCCAATTCGACAAGCTTGCCAAGAGATAAGTTTAATATGCCTGATTCTAATTTTGAAACATAACTCCAAGAAACACCCATTTTTTCAGCAAAAGTTTCTTGTGTATAACCTTTTTCAATGCGTAATCTTTGAATATTTTTACTTACTTTTTTCAATACAACTTTTTTATCCATAAAGTAATTATGTCATTACTTGACAAATATGTGTATGCAATTATAATTGAATATACATATAGTTGAATAATAGGAAGAATTATGGATATTAAACAAGAACTTTTAAAAATAATGCAAAAACACAACGTAAACATTGAATACATTGCAAAAATTACGGATATTCCTTATAACAAACTTAAAAAAAGCTTTGACAAAAATAAAATACGGTATTATGATGCCGCAAAAATTCTTGATACTTTAGGATATAAATTTGTGTTTAAAAAAATTATTTAAAATAGTATTCAATCTCTGAATCGAAATCAAGTTTTTTTGCATTTGAACGAAATATTTTTGACTTCAAGCCCATTTTTGCCAATCTGTATTTTAAACTTACAGCTAAAACTCCTAGTCCGTATTTGCATGATCTTACAAAATTGATAGATGATGCTTCTTTAAAATATTTTGTAGGGCAAGAAACTTCGCCTATTTTAAAGTTGTTGTAAAACAACAGTGCAATCATTTCATTATCAAAAATAAAATCGTCATCACATTCTGCCAAAGGTAAAGTTTCCAAAACTTCTTTTGTAAAACCTCTAAAACCTGTATGATATTCGGTTAAGTTTTCACCAGTAAAAAAGTTTTCAAACCAAGTCAAAAACTTGTTTGCAACAAATTTATAAAACGGCATCCCGCCTTTCAAAGCGGAATTACCAAGCATTCTTGAAGCCAAAACTGCATCATACTGGCCAAATGCCATCATACAAACTATAGCAGGAATAAGTTTCGGCGTATATTGATAATCCGGATGAAGCATTACAACTATATCAGCGCCAGCTTTCAAGGCAGCTTTATAGCAAGATTTTTGATTTCCGCCATAGCCTTTATTTTGTTTATGAACTATTGTTGTGATATTAAGATCTTTTGAAACAAGCTTTGTATTATCCTGAGAATTATCATCAACTAAAATAACTTCATCAACAAACGGCTTATAAATTTCTTCATAAGTTTGTTTAAGAGTTTTTTCCGCATTATAAGCGGGCATTATTATAACAACTTTTTTATTATTAATCATAAGTTTATTATAAAACAAAAAAGGTACTTATAAAGTACCTTTTTTGTTTTTATTAATTTATACAAGATTTTATACAAGAAATTATTCTTCAACAGCCTCAGCAGCTTCTTCAACATTAGCTTCAGTTCTGATAGAAGCTTTGTCTGAGCCGATACTTTTGTCTTTAAATTTTTGAACTTGTCTTGCTAATTTGTCAGCCAACAAATCAATACTTTCATACATAGATTGGCCTGCTTCTTCGCAGCGAACAACACCTGTATTCATTTTACAGCTGACTTCTGCAACGTGTTTGCCGGAAGCTGCGGGATTTTTAATTACCGACAAAACAACGTCAATCCCTTGAATTTGGTCATAGTGACTTGCAACTTTGCCAAATTTCTCTTTCACATAAGCTTTAATAGCGTCTGTGATTTCAATGTTTCTTCCGTTAACGTAAATGTGCATGTTTGAACCTCCTATAACATACTGCTTGTACATTATAACATATATTTTGTGATTTTTAAAGCCTTTTCAGCACATTTTTTCAAAAATTACACAAAACAAGAAAAATTAATCTTCTATAATAAACTGCTGTAATTCAACATTTGGAGTGCCTATAACACGCACGAGTTCAAGAACAGAAGCCTTCATCTGGCATTTTTGTGATGAACCGCTGAAAAAATCTTTATAAAAACAGCCTTCACAATTGCAGCCTCTTTTGTAACATTCCAAAGCTGTTGGTGTCCATCGTCTTACTGCAACAGCTCTTCCCATATCCCTACTTCTAAACAATTTATCAAATCTCCAATTAAAAATATCCTACCCAAGTATGGTAACCATGGCAGCGTTACACTGTCAAAATCCCCATTAGAGATGTGTTTCACCTCTTTAATTTAATTATAAAAAATAAGGAAATTATTTCAAGGGAAGAACATGAGATTGTGAATATTTGTAACAAACCCCGCAATCAGTACGATACAGCCGTTTTTTAAAAGTCAATCATGTTAAAATTTAAGCTATTACATGATTTTCAGGTTTTAAATCATGCAAACATGCTCATGTCATGGTTTTCCATGATTTAAAAACTTATTAAGAATTGTAAATTATTTAGTATCCATGCCTATTTTTGGCATGGTAAAAAACTTAAAATAGGGCTTTCACGCCTAATACCAAAAGAATTATCCCGCCTGAAATTTCCAAATATTTTGATGGTAGTTTTTTAAAAAAGTTACCGAGCCAAAACCCAGAAAAAGACATTAAAACAGAACCTAAACCTATTATTAATGCTGAATCTATTAGAGGTGTTTTTGTCAATTGAAGATTTACCCCGGCGCCTAAAGCATCTATACTTGTTGCCAGGCCCATTCCAAGAAGGCATTTCAACCCGATACAGCAGATATTTTCTTCTTTTTCCTGAAAAGCTTCGTGAATAAATTTAACGGCAAGAGCTGTAAATATAGTAAATACGACCCATTTTGAATACGGTTCAATATATTGGCTGACCACACCGGTCGCCAGATAACCAAAACAAGGCATAACGGCCTGAAAAATTCCCATTGTTAAAGCAAGGGCAAAGGAATTTTTTATTCTGGAAGATGTAAAAATCAAACCTTGGGAAAATGAAACCACAAGGCAATCAACACCTAATGCAACTGACAAAAACAAAATATCAACTAAGTTCAACTTCAACCTCAAATAATCTATTCCAAGGGAATTTGTACAGTGTTTTATAATTTACATCTAACTTATCAAAAATCCGATTTTCAAACGGTTTCATTTTTTGTTTAATCAGCTCACTATCAGGTTTTTGAAGTTCCTGACGGACATTTGCCTGATAAGCCCAATCATCTAAAAACCTTATTGTCTGAAGTTTTTGAAAAGCTTGTTTATCAAAACTTTTGGCAAAATATTTTACTTTTGCAGCACAAATAAGACTCCCTAAAGAATTTGCCGAAGTATTCCAAGCCGAATATCCATAAAAGTTTTCGCCTATCTTATTTTCAAAAAACTTCTCAACAAAAGCATTGTCTGCCCCGTTAGCAAATCTTACATCTGCAATCATATAGTTTTTATCAGGAGTTTTAAATTCTCCATCAAATGTGGCTGTAGGAACCTTCATAACAATTTCACCCTGATGCTCCCTAAAGTTATTCACATACAATAAAATATCGGCCGTACAAGGCTCACAAATCTGGCATCCTGCAAGTTCCAATTGTCCTTTTACTGATTTTTCAATAGAAACGTCTTCATAATTTGAAATCAAATCCTTAAAATCAGGTTCCAAAAATATTGGAGCAACTTTCAATTCACCATAAATTGAACGAGCAAGAAGTGTAAGAGGGATTTCATCAGCACCTGTTTTTACAAACCCGCCAAGAACCTCTAATTCTTTTGCCTCTTTTACATTTAGCCCGTATTCTGCACAATCATCTTTTGAAAAAACAAGCGTATCAAACAAACCTTGTTTTTGAAATTCCAAATAAATTTTATTTATCTCAAAATTTCTCTTTCTTGTTTGAAGATAATCTTTCAAAATATCTTCAGGAATATCAGATTTAAATGTCCCGAATTTATGAACATTATATGAGTATTCAAAAATCTTTCTTCCCCATATATTCCAATACTCTTTTTCTTCTTCGTTAACATTATTATTAGATATACGCATAATACTTGAAAATGCATAAATCTTTGAATGTTTTGCGGCCAAAATATCACGGAGTTTAAAAACTCTTTGTCTGATTTCATCAAAACTTTCAGGACATCTGCGAGATGAAATCAACCCGCCATAAGCCACAGTATCAAGACTTATAACTATTGCATCAACACATTTAACATTTTCAAGCCACTCAAAAATCTTTTCAACATCTGCAAATTTTGTTAAATCTCCCAAAAATTCTCTTGGAGGTAATAACAAATTTATATTACCGTCAACCGCACAAATTTGTTTAGGCAGGGTATAGCAAACAGGTCTATTATCTATTGGAATAAAAGCTATGTTCATAATTTCATTATATGTTAAGATTAAATTTAAGCAAAAAGGTAACAAATTATGACTTTTGACAAATCATTTCAAAATATACAAGCAATGTTTAATATAATTTCAGACAAATACGATTTTATAAACAACATTATGTCTTTGGGGACGCAAAATTACATAAAACTTCAGTGCATAAAATGTTTACATATAAGACCTGATGACAAAGTTATTGATTTATGCTGCGGCACAGGTGACTTAAGTAAGATTATCAAACAAATTGAACCAAACGCAAATACAATAGGAATTGATTGTTCTGATAATATGCTTGCAATTGCAAGAGAGAAAGATAAAAAAACTCAATATTTTCAAGGCGATGTAACAAATCTTCCCTATGCTGATAATACATTTGATATTGCGGTAATGGGCTTTGGGCTACGTAATATTTTAAATGCCGAAAAAGCTGTTGATGAAGCATATAGAATATTAAAAAAAGGCGGATATTTTATGCACCTTGATTTTGGGAACAAAAATTTTATAAGCAAAATATTTGATATTCTCATGCCTGTATTCGTCAAACTTTTCACCAAAAATTCTTTTGCCTATTCGTATTTAATTGAATCAAAGCGAATTTTCCCTGAACCTCAAGATTTGATAAAAGACTTTGAAAGCAAAGGGTTTAAATTTAAAGAAAGAAAAGATTTTTTATTTGGCGTAATTTCAATGCAAATAATGATGAAATAGCAATCTAATACATTCTGTATTCATTCCCGCCTTTTATACAGTCAAGAATCCCCTTGAAAGAAGTTTCCAATATATAATCAATTGCATCTTGAGTTTCGTAGGCAACATGAGGGGTTACAATTACATTATCCATTTTAACCAACTCTTTAACCATTTTTGCTTCTTCAAGACAAACAATATCGTTATTAAGCTGTTTTGCCAGTTGAATACATCTGAAGCTTGACTGATTACACATAATTACATCTAAAGCTGCACCTGCAAGCTTTTTCTTCTCCAAGAAATCATATAACGCCAAAACATCAACAATTTCTGTACGGGAAGTATTAATTAAATATGCAGAATCCTTCATCAATTCAAATTGTTTTGCCGAAAACATATGAAAATTATCTCCCGTATAAGGAATATGTATAGAAACAATGTCGGAAGTCTTTAACAAAGTATTTAAATCAACATATTTTATCCCAAACTTTGAAATCAGTTCCTTCTTCTCAAATATGTCAAATGCAATAACATTCATCCCAAATGCACAAGCGATTTTGCAAACAGAACCTCCAATAGCACCGGTTCCGACAACTCCCAAAGTAAGATTTGACAAATCTCTCCCCAAAAATTTTGGACAAAAACCCAATTTTTCTTCTCCAATATAACGAGCAGCAGGAACAATATGTCTTACAAGGCTAATCATCAACCCTATCGTATATTGAGCAACTGATTTTGAGCCGTATCCTTCAACGTTAATAACCGCAATATTTTTAGCCGCAGCAGCTTTTAAATTTATATGATCAACACCTGTTGAACGAGTTGAAATTATTCGTAAATTTTTAAATGAATTAATTACATTTTCACTAACCTGTGAATCTACAAATACACTTATCGCATAAGTACTGTCAAGCTTTTCCTGTGGAATATCTTTTATCAAATCCTCATTTAAACTTTCACTATAAAAAGTTATATCATAATGTTCAAATTTGCGATTACCAAAAAATTTTTTTTCACTCTCACGATAATCAAAAACCATTATTTTTATTGTCATCTATGCTTTCCTCCATTTGGAATTATTGCCTAAATAAGCATTTATTCTATTACACAAAAGTACATAGTTTCAGAGTAATTAATAAGTAAAAAGTTGAATGAAAAGTGACTGAAAAAAATCTAAAATAAGAATACAAGATAAAAACTTTCGTACCTCAAAGCCGAATCATCCGAGATATTTTCGGGGCCGGAGAACACAGCCTGAAAAAGGATTGTACATCTGTGTTTGATTTCGAAAGGTGATAGTGATAACCTGCATTAATTCCGGCAAATAAGCGGCGGGATACGGACGGCTGCCCGATAGGGAAACCTTTCATATTTTCCGAATATAATTTAATAATGCGGATAAAAAAGGCAAATGCATATAAAACAAAGCACCTGATATGAAGGCAGTCGACAAACACGGAGAATATATCATTCTCCGTGTTTTATTTTTTTCAAAAATTATTTAAAAGCTTACACTACGAAACAAATTGTATAAGTTTTTTTACATCCTTGCCCCAACTGCCGTTCCAATTGCGGATTATCAAATCAGCAGGTGTAATGCCGTTTAATGCATAATTTTTAATAGGTTCTATATATTTTTCTTCTCCCAAATCCATACCGATTAAAGATTTTTCTGCAATATATAATATATCTTTTACAACATCTTTAACATAATGATGAGCAATCTTAGCATTCAAAGCACTCTTTGGAACATTATAGCGTAACTCTGAAAAATCTTTGTATTCATAAGATTTGAAAAGTTCCTCTATCTCATCCATTGCACTATGGTTATACAAAATCCCTTTATATATTGCAAGAATTGCATATTGCAAATCTTTGCCAACACAATCGTGGTTTCTTATTTCTATAAAATTTCTCAAACGAACTTCCGGGAAATAAAGATTTGCATGAAGCCTGAAATCATCAATATCTGCTTCAAACCCCTCAAACCCATCTTGCATAAATTGATTGAATGTAATTTTTCCATTCACAGGAATTGTCCCCGAATCTCTATTGATAAATATCATAGGAGAATCCAAAACATAATCAACATAATCTTCGAATGAAAAATTATTATCAATTTGTCCGACAAATCCGCAACGATCATTATCTGTATTAAGCCAGCTTAGCGCTCTAAACGTTTTATACCCCGTTTCCACTCCGCCTCTGATTGGGGAATTTGCAAACATTGCAGTCATAAATGGAACAAGTTTATTTGCAATCTTGAATTTGCGCATTGCATCTTCTTCACTCTCAAAATCAATGCAACACTGAATGCCTGCGGTCTCACGCATCATAACATCAGATAATATTCCCCACAAATATTTTGCCATTATTTTGTAACGCCTTTTGGGAATAAGATTAATTGCCTTGTGCGTAGATAAAGGGGAAACCCCATAATTTAAAAGCTTTATATTAAATTTATTCAATATAGGTTTTAATTTGTTATCTAAATCAATAATTTTTTGTTCTAACTGTTCAATTGTCTTTTGCGGTTCCAAACTCATTTCAAGCTGACAGCCGGGCTCCAAAGTAATTGTGTCATGCCCCTGCTTTAATCCGATTATGTTGTAATCGTCCATTATGTAATCCCAATTTTCTTCACGGGCAAAATTTCTTAAAAAATTACATATCCCAAATTCACTTGAATAATCAACAGCCTTTGACGTAACCGAAAATACAGGGAGTCTTTCATATTCAATCCCAATTTTATGAGATTGAACAGGCTTACATCCTGCCTCAAAAAGTTTTAAGATTTCTGTTTTGTCTAATTTTGTTTTGGTTTGTACGTTGTTCACATTGACCCCCTATCTATTATAACATCCACAAAATTAGCAAAAAAAAATTATTAAAACATTTGCCTGTGTGTGGTATTATTATAGGTAAGATGAACTACTTCGACAGGGCAAGATATTTTAGAACAAAAAAACGGCTGGGACAAAACTTCCTGATAGACGGGCAAGTAATCTCTGATATTATTGACTTTGCAGACATTAAGCCCGATGATGTTGTTGTCGAAATAGGTCCGGGAGTCGGCTTTGTAACAGAACAACTTGTAAAGCATGCCAAAAAAGTTATTGCAATTGAACTTGATGAAGAAGCTGTTAAAGAATTACAAAAAATAGACGCAAAAAATCTTACAATTATCCACAATGATATTTTGAAAACAGACTTGTCTGATTTGTGCGAAGAAAAAATTAAAATTGTTGCAAATATTCCATATTATATTACAAGTCCGATTATTGCCCATTTGCTTGGTGAAATTGATGATTTAGACAACAAAAACAGAAACAAAATAAAAGATATAATTCTTATGGTTCAACAAGAAGTTGCACAAAGAATGACTGCAAACGAAAATTCACCATCAAAACAATACGGGCTTTTAACAATACTTTCACAATTCTGGGCTGATGTTGAGATTTTAAGATTGGTTGGCAGAAAAGCATTTTATCCTGCACCAAAAGTTAATTCAGCCTTGGTAAAATTAACAGTAAGAGAAAAGCCACTGCTTGATTTAAAAGATTATAAACATTTTAGGAAAACCGTAAAAGCAGGTTTTGCACAAAGAAGAAAAACTTTAAAAAATTGTCTTTTATCAGCAGGTTTTACTAAAGAAAAAATTCTAAATGCGTTTTCAAAACTAAATATTGACGAAAACATCAGAGGAGAAAAACTCTCTATAGAAACTTTCGGGGAATTATCGGAGGCTTTGAATGACAATTAAAATTCAATGTCCCGCAAAAATTAATTTAACCTTAAAAGTTACAGGCAAACGTCCTGACGGATTTCATAATATTGAAAGCATCATGCAAACAATCAGTTTGTATGATTATTTAACTATTAATGCACAACCTCACGAAAAATTTGAAATCAACCTTTCAGGAAACAACACAGAAATTCCTTACAATGAAAAGAATTTAGTTTACAAAGCTGCAATGCTTTTTATTGAACACACAAATCTTTCACCACACAAAGTTGATATTTATATTGACAAACACATTCCTGTATCTGCAGGTTTGGCAGGCGGAAGTACAGATGCTGCAGGAACTTTATTTGGATTAAACAAAATATTTAATGAACCGTTATCAAAAAAAGAATTACATAATCTCTGTGCGAAATTAGGTTCTGACTTAAACTTCTGTCTTGAAGGCGGACGTCAAATGACAACAGGTAGAGGCGAAATTTTAAAACCTCAAAAGTTTGAAGAATTTACTGTGTCTTTAATAAAACCAAAAACTTTAGGAATAAGCGCAAAAGAAGCTTACACCAAATTTTCTGAAAAATTGAAAAACAATTTCAAATCCGAATTTGGGAAAAGAGAAGATTTTGCAAACGATCTTGAATGGGCTTTAATTGATGATTATAACGAATTAAAAACCATAAAAAAATTATATCCTGAATCTGTAATGTCAGGTTCAGGCTCATCTTATTTTAGTGTTACAGAGGAGTTCACCCCAATCGAAAATTACTGGATTGCAAATAGCCTTAAAACAACCGAAAAAGGTATTTGTGCCCTTAATTAAAAAGACCTTCCTATGTTTAAGGAAGGTCTTTTGTTTATTTTGTTCAAATTATTTTTGCAACAAAGCATTGAGTGCATCTTGAGCTTTTTTCATTGCTTCATCACGTTCTGCAGCGTTAGAGAAGTTTTGGCTTCTGTTACCGTCACAGTCTGTGTAATAATAATTTGTTTTTGATTCTTGAGTCTGTTTTGTTTCAGATCTTGTTAAAATTCCAGGATCTGTACCTTGCCATCTCTTTGACGGAGTAGCATAATTATTTTTATTTTTTGTTGTAACTTTTGCGTCACAGTCAACACAATATTTCTTACCGTTAATTTCAGAATATAGTCTTAATTCCTTTAAAGGAATATAAGTGAGATTTAGCGGAATATTATGCATTTTCTTTAATCCCTGCCAAACTTCTCGCATTTCTTTTTGAGTAAGCGGAGTTCCATCTTCGTGACGGTATTTAGCAGAAACTATACCATACCATAAATCATCTTTATTAACTTTATAAGAACAATATTCAATTGGAACATTAACTTCTTCTGTCTTAGTCTTAACTACTGTATCTTGACCTGTAGTAAATTCACAATTATTACATTCTGGTTTGCCAGGTTCATATATTCTCGGTTCTTTGTTTCCTCTATCATATATCAAAGGAGTTAAACCTGCTCCTACTCCCAAACCAGCAGCTGCACCAGGTAACGTTCCTGATACAGAAGCGGATGCCGAAGCTGCTGTAGTTGCTCCTGCTCCTGAAGCTGCTCCTGCCCCAACAATTGCACCTGATCCTGCAGTAGCAGTAGCGGATGCTCCTAACAAGTAATATCCCCCAACTGCACCAAGCGCTGTTGTGCCTGCAATTAAACCAACTCTCATTAGAGGAGTGTAATCTTTTTCATAACCAATATTTGACTTATCTGCGATATCACGAATTACTGCAGGCTTTACACCATTCTTTGCCGCAACTTCGCGTCTTTCTTTTAAGCTTAAATACTGATTTTCAACTTCATCGCTTCTTGTATGGGTGTTTGCAAAATTTACAGCCTGATCTTTAAATTTATCAGATGAGAAGTTCCCTTTTTCATCATAGAACATATCTTCATGATTTTCTACAAAATCACGAGTTTGTTTCTTTTTAACATATTCATTTATGCCTAATTCAGCATTTGCTTTTTCTTTTGCAATACGTCTTTTATAACCTTGTTCTCTGTATTGTTCATACAACTTGTCATATTTTTGATTGCGTTGTTCTTCGGCAGCTTTATATTCATCTTTACCAATAAAAACAGTTGTCTTTTCTGAATTTTGTTTATAATATTCGTTTTTAACATAAGCTTTTGCCATTTTTTCAGCTTCTTTTTCATCGGTTATTTTATCACCATTTGCCAAACCGTTTTTTAAATAAGCTTCTTTAACTTTTTCTTCGGCAGCTTTACGTTCACTCTTTATACCTAAATTACCTAATTCAAGTTCTTGAGTTTCTTGTTCAGCTTGTTCAGGAACATTTTGTTCAACATCTTTAGGATTATGTTCTACTGTCAAACCTTTATTCTCATTTTTTACATCAGATTGACCAACAGGAACTGTTGTTTGTCTAATCCCGGCATCTTTTAACATTTGATCAATTCTGATAGATGACTCTTTTGTCTTTTCTCTAAAATCTGCGGCATAATCTTTAAATCCGTAAATTGAGTAATTAGAATTAATCCCCATAATTTCCCCTTTCCATTTCCTCGCAAATGAAATTAATTTATTTTTCCCTATACTTCTATAAAAAATTTTTGCTCCCCAAAATTGCATGAAAACATGGGCTTAGCAGGAAATTATATATGCAAAATACGGTAATAATAATGGTTTATGAGATTTTTAAATTTTCTTAACATTTATTAACAAAACCACCCTGCAAGACTATTCACAACTTATTCACTATCATATATTATATAGTTATGGCAATTTTAGAAGTGAAAAATTTGAATTTGGGCTTTAATTTTGAAAGCGGTTTCAGACAAGCGTTATTTGACGTTTCATTTTCTTTGGAAAAAGGTAAAATGCACTCACTTGTCGGCGAATCCGGATGCGGCAAAACTATCAGCGCAATGAGTATTTTAAGATTGTTACCCAAAACTGCACAAATCACATCGGGAGAAATTATTTATAATAAAGAAAATTTACTAAACCTTCCACTCAAAACAATGCAAAAAATTAGAGGATCTAAAATTGCACTAATACCACAAGATCCAATGACTTCTTTAAACCCTTTATACACAGTAGGCGATCAACTTTTAGAAGTTATAAAAATACATCAAGGATTAAAAGGCAAAGAAGCTTCTCAAAAAGCGATAGAAGCTTTAGACTCTGTACAAATTCCTTGTGCTAAAGAAAGAATGAAAGCATATCCGCATGAATTTTCAGGCGGTATGAAACAACGTGCAATAATTGCAATGGCCCTTGCTTGCAATGCAGAAATCCTAATTGCAGATGAACCTACAACTGCCCTTGATGTAACAATTCAGGCGCAAATTATGAATTTGCTTGATGAAATTAGGAGAACCAAAAATACTTCAATTCTTCTAATAACTCACGATTTAGCTCTCGTAGGGGAAAACTCAGATTATGTATCCGTAATGTACGCAGGCAGAATTGTAGAAACCGCACCGTGCAAAGAATTTTTTGCAAATCCAAAACATCCATATTCAATAGCACTTTTGCGTTCACTACCATCTAATAAAGATGCCAAACTTGAAACAATACAAGGGCAGCCACCTTCAATACAACAAGATATTTCAGGATGCAGATTTCACCCAAGATGCAAAAAATGTATTGATATTTGCACAAATAAAGTTCCACTACTGGACAATGTTGGCATTAATCATTATTGTGCCTGCTTTAGAAATTAAGCACGTCTAACACTTGATGCTCTGTTGTCTATATCTTTACTTTTGTTACCAGTAATAATTTTTGCAATAATTGCCAATGCAATAAGACTACCGGCAGCAACTATACCTATAGTTTTCATAGACATTTTTTTAGCTTTATCAAATGCTTGCATCCATTTTTTATTAATGAATAAGTCTTCTGCATTATCATAAAATATTTTATTTAATGATTTTTCAGCTTCATCAGGCTTGTCTTTATAAAATTCTTTTACAGTATTTTCGACAAAATCAGTAAACTGACGATATTTTTCCTTGTCACCCATCTCACCTATCGGAGTATCAGAACCAAAAAGCATTCTATCAGCACCAACTTTTTCAAGCAATTGTCTGATTGCATTTTTGCTTTCTTCTCCTTTACCATCAAAATCGGTTAACCAAGAAACATCTACAAACAAGTTTGATTTGCCGCTTTTAACAGAAGATGAAATATCATCAATTGTTCTGGACATCTGATCAGGTTTTGCCATCAAATCAACATGATATAAAACAACAGGCAATTTAGGATGTTTTTCTGCAAGTTTAATAATATCCGAAGGATCAGATTTGCCATCAGTTATTGAATGGAAAACGCAAGGCAAACCTTTTTGCTCTGCAAGAGTTAAATACTCAGAATAAATATCAAAATTATCCTTAACAGACATATTAGTCATTGTCGGATGGAATTTTAGTCCGTAAAAATTATGTTTTTCAAGCAAATCTTTTACAGTATCTGTATTTTGAGAAATCCCAGGCTGACAAGATAGTAACGGATAAAATGTAACTTTATCATTGCCTTGTAACTTTAATATATCATCAGCAACTTTCACTTCTGATGTAAAAAATTTACTCCCCTGAGGATTTAAGCCAGATATAGAGCTTATTAAAACTTTTTTAACATTATTAGTTTCAACAGTGTCAAGAATATTTTGCGGATAATAATAAGCATCTCTTTGCCACAAACTATCATAATGAGATCCAATATGCCCCTGAACATCAAACTTCCGTCTTTCACTTGTAAAAGACGGATTATAATATTTTACTGATTGAATTTTCATAAATTAACTCCTTTACATAAAAAACCATAAAATAATTTTTGCATATTTTGCTATAAAAACAAGTGCAAAACTAAATATGAAATCATAAATAATTTTTACACCACTTTGTGCAAAAATCCACCCCCACATGAATGCAGTTCCTTCATGTTTTAACCCTGCAATAAAAAGCATATATAAAATTCCAATAATATGGATAGTCAAAACCCCTACTAACACAGCATGTAACATATTCCTATTTGTAAATCCGCTTTTTAAAATTGAACCGGCAAAAAATACAGCAGGAATATATGCAAGAATATAGCCAAAACCATATTCAAAAATATACTTTGGGCCTCCTCCAAGAGCAAATACAGGTATTATAAATAATCCTGTTAAAATATACAGCAAAATACATGCAATTCCGTATTTTTTTCCTAAAAATGCACCCACAAACATTACAACAGGAATTTGTGGAATTAATCTGTAAGTGTGCAGAAAATCACTGATTTGCAAATTCGCACCGGAAAATAATCCTTTTGGAATAATAAAATGAGTAACATTTAACTGGACAAAAGTGGATAAAACTAATAAAAACGCGCAACACAAAACTAAAAGAATGCTTCCAAATGTAAGTCTTATACCCTCAATTTGTTTTTTTACAACTCTTATTTTTGGTTTAGCAGCCTTTATCATAAAATATTAATTTTCCCCTTTAACAAACTAAGATTTTTGTCATATCCAGATTTAAATTTATCGTAAAAAATATTTTCTGTCCACATAATCAATGCATCTTCATTATTATCTTGATAATATCCTTTTCTTGTGCCTAAAGATTTGAAGCTATATTTCTCATAAAGAGCAATCGCAGGAGTATTGCTGACTCTAACTTCCAGAGTAACATATTTAATCATATCTTTGTAGCATTGATTTAGTAATGTCACAAAAAGCGCCTCACCTAAAGACTGTCCTCGATATTCAGGTGCAACAGCAATAGTTGTAACATGGGCCTCTTCCAAAATTTCCCAACATCCAGCATAACCGATTAATTCACCCTTTTCATTAAATGCACTGAAATACTTTGCAAGCTCATTTGAAAGCTCACTTGCAAATGAATCCTTTGACCAATGATGTTCCCCATAAGCTTTCTCCTCAATCAGAACAACATCACCAAGATCAGACTTTTGCATAGGTTTAATTCTGGCAGTTAACATATTTTGATTTTAGCACAGAAAAAGCAAGACCGTTGATTTATTAAATTTTGTTTAGCTATTGATTTAGGGAGCTAAATATGGTAAAATTAGGGGGAACATGGGAGTAATTACTCCTATGATTTTTAAAATTCCGTAAATTGCTTTAAATATAAATTTACTGAAAGATAAAAAGTTTAAATAAATTGTGACAGAGGGTAAAAAATAAAATGAAAAATATTGTTGTTTATACAGACAAAAATGAATCAAAATTGGCAGATGTACTAGCACAAATTGATGATGCAAATGTCAGAATTGAAGGTGCTGAAAATCTTAAAGATTATGAATTACTTAATCCAGGATTAATCGTAATCGAAAGCGTACCAAACCTTAAAGATGTATTAATGACAACAAAATTCAAAGCTCCTACTTTATTTATCGGAGATGTATTTAAAGGTACAACTGTCCGTGCTGTTATATTTGATTTTATCAAAACCCCTGTTGACAATGTTGAATTAACTATAAGAGCTAACGCTTTATTAAAATATAAGGAATTAAGAGACAAACTTAAACTTGTTTCTACAACAGATGAATTAACAGGTCTTCATAACAGAAAATATATGCAAGAAAGACTTGAACAAGAAATTTCACGTGCAAAACGTTACGGAACTAAACTTTCTTGTCTTTTATTTGACTTAGACTTTTTCAAAGTTGTAAACGATATTTACGGTTACGAATGGGGTGATGTTCTGCTCCGTTCTATTGCCGATAAATTAAAACAACTTATCAGAAAAGAAGATATTTTGACTCGTTACGGAGATGAAGAATTTCTTTTAATCCTTCCAAATACTTCTGAAGAAAATGCATTCTTATTTGCAGAAAGATTCAGACGAGATATTGAAAAAATGGAATTTATTCCTGCAGGAGAAGAAGAAAGACATCCAATCACTATTTCAGGCGGAATTGCAACATACCCTTGCATTGAAAATACTGAAGAAGACGCAAACACTATTATCCGTTATGCGGAACACGCTTTATATAACGCTAAAAAACGCGGCAAAAACAAAATTGTTCAATTCTCTCAATTGAACCTTGGAGAATAAATAATGTATATTAATATCAAGAAATTTCTAACAATAATCAAAAATTTGTTAGATAAATTTTCAACAGCTCCTAAAAATTATACGACATTAAACACTAACGCTGAAAAAGATTTATTTTATAAATATATTAAAAATATTAATTGTAAAAATTACTTAGAATTTGGGGCAGGCGGCTCAACTTTTGATGTGTTAAAAAATACTAATGCTAATGTTTATTCTGTCGAAAGTAGCTTAAGTTGGATTAAACACATGAAATCTTGGAAATTTATAAGACAAAATATTTCCAAAGGGAAACTGCATTTTATCTACGCAAATATTGGCAAAACAAAAAAATGGGGTTATCCGATATCTTCTTCTAAACAAGAGTGTTTTTTAAATTACACACAACTATACACTCAAAAAGTTCCGACACCGTCTATTGTCCTTATTGACGGACGTTTCAGGGTCGCTTGTATTTTAAGCTTATTACTAAATATGAATACGAATGATGATTTAGTAATTTTATTTCATGACTTTTGGAACAGAGAGGATTATCATATTGTCCTAAAATATCTTGAAGTTATTGATAGAGCAGATTCTTTAGGGGTTTTTAAATTCAAAAAAAATATAAATAAAGACGAAATTTCTCAATTATATGAAAAATATAAATATATCTGCAAATAATAAAATCATATTTAAGAAAATTTATTATTCACCCCATAACCAAACATTGCAAAATCATATTTGATAGGATCTTCTGGGTCAAATTTGCGTAAATTTTCCGTTATTTCAAGAACAGATTTAAAATCGTTTGCATTTCTGTTTAAAAGTCCCATTTCTCTTGAAAGTCTTGCGACATGGGTATCGAGTGGGATTAATAATTCAGAAGGCTTCATAAACTCCCATACCCCAAAATCAACAGGCCCCTTTCTCACCATCCAACGAAGATACATACACATACGCTTCATAGCGCTTCCTTTTCTTGCATCAGGAATCATAAATTTAAAACCCATTGCATTATTATCTTTTGCTCTTGAATAAAAATAATCGGTTATTGGAATAAACATATTTGACTGCACAGGTTTTTCATAACCGTATTTGAAAAGCTCCTCAAGACTGCTGTTTTTGGAATACAAATGACGCATTATAAGAAAAATTTGAGAAAAATCATCAGGTTTTCCAAAACGATAGTTAAAATCTCCTAAAACTTTCGGTTCAAAATTTAAAATAAAATTCAACGGCTCATTTTGAGCTATTTCAAACAGATTATCCAGTTTTTTCAAAAAAACTTCTCTCCGGCCATAAGCAACCAAAGATGCTATAAATCCGGCGATTTCAATATCTTTTTTTTCAGAAAATCTTTTAGGAATACTTATCGGATCATCTTTTATAAAATCTATTGTTTCATATTCTTCGGCTAATTTGTCTATTTCAGACTTTGTAATCATCTTAGCTCCTTAAAATAATCTTTTAATATTTTATCACATTCATCTTCCATAATCCCGCCATAAACTTTCATCTTGGAATGACAGAGCTTTCTCACATCAATTACAGAACCTAAAGCACCATAATTTTTGTCATAAGATCCAAAATAAACCGCCTTTATGCGAGCTGAAACAATAGCCCAAGCACACATAGGACAAGGTTCTAATGTGACATACATCTCACAATCATCCAAACGCCACCTGCCTAATTTTTGTTCAGCCTCTCGAATTGCTAAAATTTCAGCATGAGCTGTCACATCATTTGTTAACTCTTTTTGGTTAAAAGTTTCAGCGATAACTTCCCCATCTTTAACTATCAAAGCACCTACAGGGATTTCTCCAGAAGCTTTTTGCGCCAAATATATTGCTCGTTTCATCCTTCAACCTCTTGAGAATTTGCACGCTTTAAAGTTACCTCAACACAAAATCCGCAATTTTCGTCGCTATGAAGTTCAATTTTTCCATTCATAGCCTCAACAAGACCTTTTACAATAAACAATCCCAAACCTGTTCCTCTTGTCGTTCTTGTTGTGTTGTCATCAAGACGAACAAATTTTTCAAATAATTTTTTCAACTTTTTAGGCGGAATAATATCACAATCATTTTTTACAAAAATTTTCACATAATCATCTTTAATTGCTGCATCAACAACAATTTTGGAACCTTCGTTTGCATACTTTGCAGCATTTTCTAACAAATTCACAAAAACCTGAAGCAATCTGTCTTTATCACCCAGCACTAACGGAAAATCTTCTCCAATATTAAACACAATTTCCATACCACGCTTGTTTTTAATCAACACACGTGACTCTTCAAGAATTTCCGGAAGCCAAACCTGTTCAATATTTGTACGTAAACGCATTCCCTCGATATCAGGAATAGTCAACAAATCATCAATCAATCTTTTTAAACGTTCAGACTGCTCTTTTATAATTCTCAAAGATTTTTGTTTTGTTTCTTCATCAATCACAATATCCTGACGCATAAGCCTTGATGTATAGCCTTGAATACTGGTTAAAGGCGTTCTTAATTCATGGCTTACAGTATCAATTAAGTTTGAGCGAAACTCATTTAATTCTTTTAATTCCTTATTATTTTTCTTTAATTGAATATAAGATTTATGAATTTCTGTCGCCATTCTGTTAAATTCAAACGCCAAAAATATAATTTCATGAGGAGTAAAAGCAGTTGTCAAAAGTCTGATTTGTCTTTCATAATTACCCTTTGAAATTGCAATAATTCCCTTAAACAGCTGTCTTATATTTATGTAAAGATAATAAGTATAAAGCCCGACAACAAAAATAATCGCAAAAGTTGCAGCAAGACAAGATAAAATTATTTTCAAACTATTGTTAGTAATAGCATTTTGAGTAACTTTTTCAGTTGTATTTACAATAATCGTAATCTTTGGATCATCCTTTGAGAAATAAACAAGAGGCTGGTTTTTTACATCCCCAAAAATTACAGGTTTGTTTTTCTTCAATTTATCAGGAAGCAATGATATCGTTTTTTGGTAAGCATCTTGTGTATAATTATGCTCAGCTATCAAATCTCCATCACCTGACAAAACATAAATCTGTCTTTTATCATCGGCAAGAGAGCGAAATAGTTCATCTTTCACGGCATCAAGCTTGAACGTTGCAACAAGGTAACGATTCTCTGATATTTGCAGAGGAATTGAAGCATTATTGTTAAACTTATCTTGCTTCTTTATTGCTTCAAGCCCTTCGCTGTCTGTAATTTCTAAATTTTCACAATCATCAAGCCTATTTTTAACTGATTTTAAATACTGTTCTTTAGCACTTTGTGTCGGCAAGTGTTCTAAAGAAAACACTATCTGCTCTAAATTGCTTAATGTAGTCTTATTAAAAAAATCAATTTCATCAGAAACCATATTTGCAATCAAAACAGCAGACTCTCGAAGCTGATATCTCATTGACTGCTGGTTAATATTGTTTATGATAAACCCGCTTATTGTCATCGGGATAATAACAGCACAGACAAAAACTATAATAATCTGTTCAACAATTTTCAAATGCTTGCCAAACATAAATTATCCTTCCCCAAACGGAGTTAATTTATACCCAACGTTAGTAACAGTATGCAAATATTTAGGATGTTTCGCATCAGGTTCAATTTTATTACGCAAACCGCCAACATGAACCCTCAACATTCTGACATCATCGCTGCTGTCATATCCCCATACTTCATCAAGTAAAGTTGCCAAAGTTACAGGGTTGTTAAAATGCTGCATCAAACAATACAATATTTCAAACTCAGTCGGTGTCAATTTAACCTTTTTATTAACAACCACAGCCTCTAAAGTTTCAGGGAAAATCTCTATATCACCCGCATTCAAAACTTCATCAGACAAAGCAGATTTGTCTTCATTGAATACTTGATTTCGTCTTAGCAAAACCCTTATTCTCAAAAGCACTTCCTGCACATCAAAAGGTTTTACCAAATAATCGTCAGCACCGCAATCAAACCCCTCAGTCTTATCATCAATAGTTCCCTTTGCAGTAAGCATCAAAATAGGAATAGCAAGTTTTGCCTGTCTTATGTTTTTGCATACATCAAAACCGTTCATTTTAGGCATCATAACATCAAGCAAAATCAAATCATAAGTATTGTTCAAAGCTTTATTCAAGCCTTCCATACCGTCACGTGCCGTATCGACAAAATATCCGCTTGCTCTTACATCAAATTCAAGCAAATCTCTGATTTCGTCATCATCGTCAACAATTAAAATTCTTTTTTCCTGCATGCAAACACCCTTAATCTAATCAAAATATATTATATTTTATAGTATAAAAATTTAAAAATTTTTGCAATTAATTATAAAGAAAACTAAATAAAAAATAATAAATCACCACATTTCCCTATTTTATGCTTATACCTAAAGGGGATTA
>CALVGY010000006.1 GCA_944327215.1 Candidatus Gastranaerophilales bacterium
TCCAAACACATTAAACAGTTTAGATAAAGTAGAAAAGTACATGGTGGATGCCGCCCTTGAATGTGGTGCTACTATTGTCCAAAAATGTTTCCATATGTTTAACCCCTATGGAGTTTCAGGAGTTGTTATTATTTCTGAAAGCCATTTAGCAATTCATACCTGGCCGGAACTTGGGTATGCTGCAGTAGATTTATTTACTTGCGGAGACAAATGCGATCCAAAAATTTCTTATGAATTCTTAAAGAAAAAATTTAATTCTAAAAAAGCAACTTTCTCTGAATTGAAAAGAGGCATCATTGATGAAGAAACTCTTAAAGTTGCTGAAAAACCTTTTGAAATCATGCAGCAATTCGCTGACTAAGAAATTAGTTATAAAATAAATTTTTAATAAAAGACCATTTAATTTATGGTCTTTTATTTTTTGTTAAATCATGTAAAAAATTTGACTTAATTACATGACATTGAACTTCTCTTTTTGTATTATTTTCTTAATAGGGGGTAGAAATGCCGGAAGATTTAATAGAAAAAAAATCAAATTTTGACTTAACATCACGCAGTGCTTTTTCAAGAAATGACGAAGTTTTTACATCTCGTTCTTACGCTGCACTTTTAGCAAAAAATATTATACCGTATTCCCACAGAAAACTGGCAGACAACTACATTATCATTAAGAAAATATTTAAATTTCAAGCGGTTATGCCTAGAATTACAAATACAGAAAAAAGACTTCTTGCTAAATACGATTTTAATACGTTAGAATTTACAACCGTTAAACAAATGTATGAAGAATTAGCCCTTTTGCAAAAATGGTCAATGTCACCTGATGAAAGCTTAAAAAAAGATTCAGATGAAATTTTGGAAATCAGAACAAAAGAATTAAAATTCATAATTGCAAACAGCTATGCAAATATTTCAAATGAAATATACAAAGGTTATTTAGCTCTTGAAAGTTACTTCACAGAAATAAGCAAATACAATGATTAGGATACATTAAAACATTGATTGACGCACGTATGAATAAGTGTATAATGTATCTATGAAGTATTTAGAAGAATCAAATAAAAATTTGATAAGCCTGTGAACAAGTTTAATCGCTGTTGTTGCACTTTTAACGGGCGGGATAGTAGGTATTGTTATTACTGATATTAATACTATTTTAAAAGTCTTTTTACTTATATTTGGTATATATTTTGAAATATTATTTATAAGTAATATTATGAATATGAATAAGGAGATTATTAAAAATATAGGAGTTATGAAAGATGACATTAAATGATATTGTTTCAATAACCGGAATTATTATTCTTGGTATAACTGGTATATATTTCAATTACAAATTTAACCAAATAGGTAAAGATAACGACTGGTCATCTGCAAAAAGTAAGAGATAAGTAAGGATGCTTATTCATTGATTGTAGCTTTTATAATTTTATAAATTGTTTCTATTTTTTGTCTGTCCTTGAGGTTTTGGACATCTGAGATAATTTCATTAACCAAATCTTCCTGCGGTTTAATATGATCAACTGCAAACAATTCAGAGCTTGATACATTTAATACATCTAGAATTTTTTCAAGAGTATCGGCTGTCAAAAAGTTTTCGCCAGTTTCTATTCCGCTAAGTGTACGCGGAGCTATATCAATTCTTTCGGCAAATTGTTCTTGTGTTAATCCATTTTTTAATCTTAGCCTTTTTATTTTAGCCCCTAATTGCTTTTTTATATTCATGATATTTAACCTCTAATTTATTTTAAAAGATAACCTTAAGTATCAAAACGAGATTAAACTGCTGAAATATGACGTATTTTTCTATAAAATCTCAAATAAACGATAAAGATATTACGAAATGTAAACCTTGTAAATAGTTGATATATCTGTTATATACAAAATATATGAAATTTAATATCATATTTTATGCAATTTATGATATTAAAATGTTTTTATAAAGATGTAAGATGTGCAATTGCAATCAAGACAGGTACAACTAACTGATATTAAGAAAGGAGATTTATATGGGTGAACCTTACATGCACAAAAGATTGGGTGGAGTCAATTTTAACTGGAATCAGGTTAAGGCCGCTAAAGTTAGAAAAAATCAAGATGGAGAAAGAATTTATACAATTGAATTTAAAAGCGGCGTCAAGGTGGAATATCCTGAACAAAATAGAGGTACAATAGAGTCACGTGAACTAACAATGTGGCAGTCTTTGGATCATGATACAGAAACTCTTTTATATGATATAAAAAGGGCTCAGGTTCATGGAACTAAGAAGGATGATTTAATCAAAGGCGAAGATATTGAGGACTGCACTATTAATGTTTCTGGCGATAATAATGATGACCATGTAGAAATCACAAATTTTTATTTTGGTCTTGAAGGCTGTGTCGAAAGCAAAAATAACACGGTCATATTAGGAAACTCAGATACCTTGCAGTTAGATGAAATAGTAGATACATCTGATGATATATATGAAGCATCAGCAGAGAATTATTCGAAGGAAATTGAAGGCCCCGGAATTAATAATATATTCTAAATACTTTATTAATAAATGATAAAAATCCGGCGGATTGATTAATCCGCCGGATTTAACTTTTTGAAAATTTAAACTTTTAACTTACGCTTCAGCAGATGTTTCTTCTGCAGGAGCTTCTTCGCTAGCAGCAGCTGCCTCAGCTGCTTTTGCTTCTTCTTCAGCCTTAGCTTTTGCTTCGGCTTCCGCAGCAGCTTTTGCCTGAGCTTTTTTAGATAATTTTACAGTTTCTTTTTTTACGTAATTTAATGTACCGTCATCGTTGCAGTTTTTGATTAGGTAAGCAACGGTTTCAGTTGGTTGAGCACCTTTTTTTACCCATTCCAAAGCTGAAACTTTGTCTAATTTCATAACTTTAGTTTTAGGATTATAGTGACCTAACTCTTGAACTGGTCTACCTTCACGTTTTGTAGTTGAATTAATTACGATAATTCTGTATGTAGGGTTTTTCTTAGCACCCAATCTTTTTAATCTGATTTTTAACATTTTAAATTTTCCCTTATTTGTTATCTAACCATCGGGGATATCATTCAACGCAGCCGCCGCTTTGACTGGTATTCCCTTGAACAAGGCTAAGAGGAATTGCCTTATTCCATAATTATAAAACCACAAAAACTTTTACTAATCAAGACATGATTAACTTATGTTATGTACTAAACATTGTAAATACTTTTTCAACGTTTTTGCTGATTAAGTTTTTAACTGTATCGTACTCTGTGGTTAATGCAGATAATTCTGTATCTATATTTTTCATCTTCAAATCAAGGGTTTCTTCTTTATAATTAAGTTTTGATTTTGTGATCTCATATTCCATTTCGGCTTGAGCAATTGCTTCTTCATCAGTAACTTCTGCGACATAACCATTTAGGGTGTATGCTCCCTGATAAAAATAGCCATCTGTGTTTAAACTTGATATAAACAACTGTCCATTTTTTAATGCCTGCATTAAATATTCCGGATCTTTTACCATACCACGTTTAATTGCATCTGTAGTTGCCCCGTTCGTGCAAATTTGGTTGTATAATTGGTTATAAAAATCTGCAGTTAAAACATCAGTTTCTGTAACTGAACTTTCTGTACCTAGAAGAAAATAATAATTTGGATCCTCTGTAATATAAACACTATTTTGAGTATTTGCTGCGATATTAAAAGGTGTATCTGATACTCCATCTATTGCAATGGCAAAATTTGTTAAATAAGCTTTTAACAAGTTTGTCAAACTTATTGTTTGGAATTGTTTGTTATGTGACTCTCCTGAGATAACACCATTGTATGATGAAGATTTACTAATCATATCGGAAATTAAAAAAACTGTAGGTGTACCTGAAAACTTCTGCACATTATACACAACATCCTGAGTATCCGCTTTTGTCAATTCCAATGCATTATTTAATGCACTGTTAGATTCAGCATCAACATTTAAGCCTGCACCACTATTATTCCAACCTAAAGTTTTAGCAATTGCTTCTAATACTTTTTGATAAGCATCATCAATAGACCCATTAATAATTGTCATTGAATATGTACCAGTTAATAAATCACCTAAAGAAATATCTTTTAAAGCTTCATTTGACAAAGCATTTCCATTTTCTGTAATAATTAACTTACCCGAATTAATGTCAGTTGGAGATATAGCTGGACAAATATTATCCTCGCCCAAAATATCTACCAAGTTTAATCCATATACATTATCACCTTTTTTATGCAAAATATTACTTTCATTATTAGGATCTTTAACATCTTCTTGATATCTATCACCTAATCTATTTATAAATGCTGTTGTTGACAAAGCATTAGCTATTGTTTTATCAAGTGGTTCTCCACCAATCCCTGATTTTGTGTAGTCAATACCTTGAATGATACTATATGTAGACAATGTTAAATCCCCAGCGCTAACAAGACCATATAAAAATTTATCTCGATATTCTTTCGTAAAAATATCCACAGAATCTGGATTGTTTCCACTTTTAGCAATAGGGTCACCATTTTCATCTATTATCCCAGCATTTTGTGCAGCTTTAAACATTGAATCTGATAAAACAATTTTCCCCTGTGTATCAGTTATTAAATAAGGGTTATAATCATTTAACGCAGAAGGCGTCATCATCAAATCATAGGATAAATCATATACTTCATCAGAATCTGTATCCCAAACAAGTTTGGTTGCATTCATTGCATTTTGATACTTAGTCGCAGCTGATTGCAAATCACGAGTAACAGAAAGTTTGTCCTGCGCAATTTGCATAGACTGAAATTCGCAGTTCATCTTTCTTGATGTTATGGCTAAAAATCTTGCTTGCGATGCCGCCAATCCCATTTTTTTTACCCTTTCTGTTGATTTACGTTTAATTTGCTTTTACTTTTACTTTAGAATAGTCGCTGCTTTTTTTGAGTATGTGTACAGACTTGACTTTCTAGTTTTGGTTTTGTTTCCTTTTGGAAACATTTTCCTTTCTATTTTTCTTAGTAACAACATGTCTGTTATTCGGTTTGACGACATTTTTAGAAGAAAACTTTAAAAAATATTCCTCAATTGTAACAATTATTTAACATTATTTTAAATCTATTAGTAAATCATATATTTTATCAATTTTGTCTTTTACTTCTGAAAATTGATCTTTCAAATCAATAAAACTATGTATCGTAACAAACTTCCCCTCAATTTCATCAATTATTTCTCTGTGTTTTTTCTCCAGTTGTTCTGGAGTTACAAAAATTCTCTGCTGCACAAAAAACATCAAAACAACTACTATTATCGGAGAATACTCTAATATTTTTTCCATAATATTTCCCTTTAAAGTGTTATTGGCCAATAAAAATCTACAAGATAAGAAGCTGCATCCATAGGATGAGATAAAAATTTAAGTTCCTTAGACTGCTTAATCTGCTGATATGTCGGAATATCAATTTTGGAACTACCTTCTTTGTAACGTAAATTATAAATATTATAAAGAAGTTTTTCGCATTTTTTATCAACAAAGAGACAAATTTCGCCATCTGCAGAACGCACTTTTGCATTAAATGCCATAATCCTGTTTTTTATCGGCGGATTGAAAGCTTTAATCTGAATTTCTACATCATACCCATACTGCAAAAGCTTTTTCTTAATAATTACATAATTTGTATATTCACTTGTACAACTTCTGTTATCACCAGAAGCATCTCCGTTTACAATCACTTTACCCTTGTGATTAGGATAACGTCTGTAAAATTCATCACAAGCTTTTGAAGTTGTTGTGTTTTCCATCGCAATTTCATCAAAATAAAAAACTTTATCATCAGTCTTGTGAGCAAACACCCAACACATAGGATCAACGTTAAAATCACAGGAAATATGCAAATCCATATCCGGCTGATATGAAATTTCTTTGACATTCGCATCTGTAAAATCTTTTATTACAAGCCCGTTATTGTATTCACCATTTTGAGCAAGTACAAAAATATTATAATACTGCTCGTCATACAATTTTTTTAATTCGTCACAAAACCCCTCAGGTAAATAAATATTTTGTGTCGTCGGAGCCGTAATCAATCTGTAATTAGGGGCTGGGTTTTCAATAAAAGTTTTATACACCCAACCTCTTTGCATTTCAGGGTTTGTATGTCCAAAAATTCTATAAGTAAAATTTTTCCAAACCTTTTTAACTCTTTGACGCATACGTCCTAAAAGCATTTTAAAAGTATCATAAGGGATATCAGACATCTCCTCAATCTCAACAAAGCCAAGGTTTAATGACTTTAATTTGTTAGGCTCGTCAAAATGTCTGAAAAGGATTTCAGAACCGTTTTTAAAAGTCAATTTTTGTAAAGACGACGACCATTCATAATCCTTACCTTCGACAAAACCAAAATTTTCCAAATGCTCAAAATATGTCTGCAAAGTCGTATCCCGAACCAGAGTATAAGTCTGGGCTCCAACTAAACCCCGAACTCCAGGGAATTTTAAAGCAAGCAATATCCCTAAAAGCGAACCCGCAAAAGTCTTGCCAGATCCGTAACCTCCCTGATAAACTGCGACATCCAATGTATAATCGTGCGGAATTTCTAAAAATTCCCGCTGTGCTTTTAATAATTTATATAACATATTTTTTCATAACCACAATTTATTACATTAAAATAAAACCGCTGTTTTCAGCGGTTTGAAATAATCATACTTCTAAGCTATTCTTAATTATTTATCTAAATCTATACTTATTGAAAAAGATTTTCGATTATATTTTATATCAAAACCAACATTAATATAAACTTCATCATTATTTTGATATCCTAAATAAACATCAATTAATATATCTTCTGCATTCATATCTGCATAAAACGGCGATGGTTTGACTGATAATATCACCTCTTTTATTTTTCTGTCATAGTAATCATTTTGAAAGACAGAACCTTTAAGGTCTTTAATTTCACCGTCACGCGTTAAGATAAATTCGTAAGCAGCCCCCCAACCGCGAAGGTGAAATATTTTTGCATCTTCAAAGGCTTCTTTCAACTTACTACTATAATCTTCCAAATAACTCCAGAATATAGGATTAGTTTCCTTTGTCATCTCTATTCCGCGTGGCGGAATATCCTCTCCTAATACTGGGATTTGAAAGAGTATTAACATTAGTAGTAAAATTATTTTTTTCATTATCATAATTCCTTATTATAAAGAAGATTTTAATTGATTTTACACTATCACAGCTATAATCAATTTTATATTCATTATAATAAATAAAAATATTGAAATTGTATATAACTCTTTTAGTTATTTTCATAGTGCCGCAAATGCGGCACTATGATTTGTCATCATTTAATAAAAAATTATTTGCATTTTCTATTCCATATTGTTCAAGTGCAAATTTAAAACATTCTAACCAGTCAATTTTTTCTTCAACTTCAGGAACTTGCGCAAAGGATTGTACTACACCAAACAATTCTTTTAATTTCGCTTTACGTTCAAATGTTGCCTTACGATCCCCGTATCTGTAAATATAATTTGCATTTCTTATTTCATCAGTTATTTCAAGAAAACTTGTTTTCCCTCTGTCATTTATCCCGATAATTTCAGAACCGAGCTTGAAATACGAAATTATTTCTGCGGTTTTTTCAACCATAGGAACAATAATTTTTCTGTTTATAGAATCTAATATCATATTTAAACGAGCTTCCTGCCCACTTACAGAATAATTCAATTCAGTTGCTGTACGTTCTGCAGATTGAAGATTTCCTGCCATATTTTTGAAAATTCCTGTAGCACTTTCAATTGTTGATTTGAAATAATTTAAGAAATCCCAACCAACCATTGCTTTATCAAAAGACAAAGGCGTTGGTGCAGTCGGCATTAAAGCTGCGTCATATTCTATAATCTTACCTGGTTTTACATCCTGCTGACCTTTAAAGCAGCCCTTTGGAGCAAGATACGGAGGATTCATCATCAGTGCCAAAGCATCTATTTGCTTATTCATGATAGTTGATGCTAAATTATTTAAAATCAATGCAACTCGTAACGGAGAAATACCGCGTTTAGTATAAGGGGATTCTATAATATTTGCGTGAATAAAGGGATTCATTACAAAAGGGTTGCTTTCAAAACGGATTATTTCACGTCTTGCAGCAACTACTATCAACCAGTTCTTTAACAATTTACCGTTTGAAAGTTCTATATCTCCCCAATATTCGAGAATTTCAACCTTTTTACCTTCAACGGCTCCTGAATTGTCATCATTATTAGGATATTTTTTACCGGCCACCACTCCTTTCAATACTTCCAATTTCTCATCTGTCAAAAGATTGTTTGCCTTATCAGAAAACAATTCATCTATTGTTGAATATGTGCGATAAATCTTTGCACATTTATCCCAATTATCAAAATTGTATTTATCAAAAACAAAATCTTCAGATTTTATATGTCTGACTTTTGGGTTGTCATAAATAACTTTTTCATCTATCACAAAACCGTTTTTATCAGGATTTAATAATTGTTCTTCAATAGTTTGGCTGCGACGTACAGATTTTACCTTTGTTTCCCAGCCAACAAATATTGTACTCTCACCTGTTTCTACAATACTGTCGATTATTTTTTCTATTTCATCTTCGAGCTTCATATTCTCAAAAGTGTTGACAAGCATTGCTTTTTGTTTATTTGCAAAACCTTGAGTTTGCGGATTTGTTCCCGAAACATCAAACATTGCATCCGGATGTGAATATAAATTTTCACTTATATGAGATTTTAATGTTTGTGCTAATTCATAAATATCAGGAAGTTCAATTTTATTATCCCAAGCATTTATTTTTGGGATTGTTGAACCATAAACAGCATCTCTTATAAGCTTTATATCACTTAATTGAGTGCTGCGCTGTTCATTAAAACGGTCATATTTTTCCGTAATATTACCTAATAAAAAACTTTCCTCTAAAGGGGAAAGTTTTTGAGTCAAATCTTCTGTTTCAATTTTCATTTTTTATCCTTTCGATTTTTAAATTACACGTTGAACAAAGAATATAATTCAATATCTTGCAATTTCCCTTTTCTTGTTGTTTCTTTTTTTAACAAAGCTTCTTTCTCAAATCCTGCGGATTTTAAAAGCGCTTTTACCCGAAAATTTTCAGGATAAACCAATGCCTTAATTTTGACAAAATTGTATTTTTTAAAGCAATAATCAAAAAATATTTTGGCACAATATTTTGTATATGCTCCCCAAAAACGTCTGTCAAAACAGGTTGTAATTTCTGCACTATGTAATTTTTCACTATCTCCTATGATATTATCCAAATATACAAACCCGCTGACTTGCATTCCTTCAGTTATTACGTAGAAGAACGGTTGTGTCCTTAAAATAAGATTATAAAAATATTCATATGCAGACAAGCCATTCAATGCGTAATCATCATCCAAAAATTTTGAATACTTTGTATACAAAAACAACGCCTGCTCAAAATATGCAGGCTCCGCTAAAGGAGATATAAATTTTGTCATATTATAATACTGCTTTCTCAAATTTTATATACGCATCATCTGTCGTAAAAGCACTAAGTTCACCACTTAATATCTTTTTTCTGACAGCATCTTGAATGCCGATATAAGCATCAGCCTGAACTCCGTTTATGAATGTTTCACATTTTGTATTTCTGTTAAAACAACGGAAAACAGATGATTTTGAGAAAATCTTATCTTTTGGGACATCTTTTATATCTGTATATTCTCGTTTTTTAGGTTTTTCTTTAGACTTTTTTAAGTCTTCCAAAAATTCTTTTTCTATACGCATTTTAATTAATTCATCCAAAGATACATTATTTAAAAGCATATCTTCGGCATCATTATTTTTCATAAAAAATTTCTCCTTCTAACTAAATTTTACTGTCATCAAGATTCGAAATAGTAACAATTTTAGCTTGTTTATATTCCTCTTCATCCTGATTTGTCGTAAATCCAAGATATTTACAAAGGCTTTCCAAAGCTTTTAACCCGGCAGATGTATCTCTCAACTTTTTCTTACCCGTAATGCAGCCTTCCTTATCCAAAATATCTTCTTCTTCAAGCGAAAACTCCGCAATCTGAAGCAATTTTTGAATAACATAACCTTTGTTAACTCTCAATGAATCAATCTGCTTTTTTAACTGATATTTAATTTCGTGGATAATAGCATCTTTAGAAAGAAGTTCCGATGCAATCTTTTTTAAATCTTTACTCCTATATCCCGCTTTTTGAGCAGAGAGTTCTCCATTAAGAGATTTTATATATTCCAAAACAAATTTTTTTTGCTGATTAGTTAACTGTTTCATGGTCTTTTAAAATTTGTCTAATTATGTACTTTCGTTACAAATCTTCGTATAATTTGTGTTTTTTGAAAAAAAATTGTATAATAAACATGCTATTTATATTTCGGCTAGTGTAAATCTTAACAGGAGGGGAAAATGAATTTTAAACTTCCTGTTTTTTTTGTGCAAAATTTCGTTATATAGCATATCTTTCCTATATATTTAAGCTACAAAAAATTTTATTGCCGATATAGCTTTACAGACGGGGAGTCATCAAAACTTTTTGAAACTCTTGATCTCAAATTCATCAAAGCTTCTTTGTACATACTGTACCAATAACTAAAACGAACATGTTCAGGGTTCCCTTTCAATTTCATACAAGCACCGTAAACTATTAACGGTTCAACATAAGGTTCAGGAATTAACGATGAATCATCCTCATTTTCCATTAAAAATTTTTCTTCCCCTTGAGCATCAATTGCACAATTTTTTGTATAATATATTACTTCTAAACTTTTGTCCTTATTAAAAATCGGAAACAAAATCTTATCATTAAACAAACTATACGTATTTTGAGGTTGAGAATTAACAAAAAACCTTTCAAAGTCTTGATAATATTCAAACTTTACTCCATCTGCAATTATTGCTTCAATCCTGCCATCTATTGTATTTTGAATTTCTCCGGTATTAGCTGGCAAAGTAATTTCTTTTTTTCTTATTAAAAAATTCCACTTGTCAGAACCGCAAACATCAGTATTTACGATATTTATAATATTTTTCAACTTCTTATGATCATTTTTTGTTAATTCAGAAAATGCATTTACTTGTTTATAATTCAGCTCGACAAGACATTTATTAATAAACTCTAAATAGTTCATATATTTCCTTTCGTTTTACTTTTTCAGGGAAACAGTAAAAACTGTTTCCCCTTAAAAGTATTGATTTTTTGCTATCTTATAAGACCTTTTCTTAATTGATCCATAATCATACGTTCGTATTTAGCAAATTCTGCACCACTCATTTTGCCGATTTGTTCACGAGTAAAGACCAAATTTTTATTACCGTCAGAACCTGAATTTTGTGCATAGGCACGCAATTTTTGTTTTGCGGCTTCATTTTCGCTATTCAATGCCTTTTCGTGTTCTTTTTCTCTCAAATATCTCTCAACTGCAGTATTCTCAAGTTTTTCAACAATTGCAGATATTTTTGAGATTTCATCCTCATCAAATACGGCATTTGCATTTTTCAAATAATCTAAAACATCAACTCTTCCGTCTTTGTTAAAAAATGCCATTGCATTCGGATTTGCAAGAGCATTTTGTACATCAGATACCGCGAGTTGGCTTGCATCTAGAGGTGTTTGACTGTTTTGCTGATTTAATGTGTATTTTTCAAACGCCTTTTTTGTCACATAATTCATTAAATTTTGTCCTTGTTCTTGTGTCATAACACCAGCTTGTACAAGGTTTTCGATTAATTGAATATCTTTTACAGCCATTTGTTTTACGGAATCGGCATTAGATGGCTGATTTACATTTGCCGCAATTTGATTATCGGCTTGGGATAAAATATTTTCATTATTCGTCGGATTCATAATACCTCACTTTTCATAAATTCAACCGCTAATTCAACTGCATCATCTATAAAAGAGGATAAAAGCATTGCAATTAACGGTTTTAAAGGAGCAAAAACAGGAATATGACTTACAATATATTTGATAGCCATATCTTTTTTTTGTTGACCTTTTTGACTGCCAAAAGCTTCTTCAGCTTTTACCACAGCCGTTTTGGCAAGCTCCTTGATTTTTTCTTTTAACTTATCAAACATAATTTACCTCATTATTTTTTAAATGCATCTCCGTATAAAATAAACGGAGATGCATCGGGGTATAAAAAGAGTAAAATATCGTTATGCAGCAGCTGAAGGTGCTGTTACAATCATTTTTGCCAATGCACTTGGTTGAACGACTTTTGCTCCGTATAAATATAAACCTCTTACCAAGTCTGAGAAGCTGTTTTGATCTCTTAAGCTTTCAATTTTTGCTAACTGTGATGCAAAAGTAATAGCTTCGTTTGTTCCGGCTAAAACATAATATTTGTTTGTAACAGCAGTTAAATTTGTACTTACGAGAACATCCATGCCTGCAATTCTACCGATTGCGCCTTCTCTTAATGTTTCATCTGCAACATTGTGAGCACCAATAAATTCAGAACTTTGAAGAAGATAAGATTCAATTGTAGGGTTAATAACAACCCAAGGTCTAACACCAGCAGTTACTGCGTCAGAATTTTTAAGACGCAATGCAAGTTCTACAAATTTTGAATAAATAGTAGTTTTGTCAAGAGAAACAGCTGCAGATTCAGAACCCACAGTATTTTCTTCTGTTACATTTGAGTGTAATGAAAGCAAATAAGCGTCCTGAACTTCTTCAATAGCTTTTTTAGCATTTCTTAAATGAGCTTCCATAATATCAGAATTTGATTGAACTTGAGCTACATCATTAATTTTGAATGCAAAGAATTTTTTCTGGTCAATAACCAAATCAGTTGAAGTAGGTTCTAATTCCTTATATTCAAGCGTATCAGTTCCAAGTGTAGAAATTTTTACATCTGCAGGTTGAATAATTTTTACTTTATCACCTTGATTTTTGATTTCGCCTTCCCAGTTTCTGTTAACGCATTGAAGCATTACACATTCTTTAGAGAGCATGTAGTTTAATTTTTGGCTCCAAATTTCCGGAATAAAAGCCGAATAAGCATTTGTTGTAGTTTCGTCTACCATTTTTCTTCCTTTCTTTTGTTAGTTGATATAAAAATATAAGTGGTGCAAATACCTAAATTAAATTAATCATCATTATAAATTTCTCTAAACTGCAGCCCAATTATTGCACATGATTGTCCAATACTATCGCCTGATACACAAAGCTGAACAGAATAATTTGATTCAGAGATTTCAGCCTTTTCCATAGTATCCTTATTAATAGGCCAAACTGGATATTCCTCATCATCTTCCGACCAATGACAAGGGTAATTGTCCGGGGTTGTATCGTCTGCCCAAATTAAATGCTGCGGGTGCACAGAATAAATTTTTTCTGGGTCATCTGACAGTTCGCTGTCATAATCCTTATACACTGAAAAATTAAAGTTATTGTCGTTTTCTGTGTCTAAAAGGAAATAAAATTCATCTATCATTTTTCTTTGATGGGCATTTGAAATTGCAAGAAACGGAGATTTCCACATAAATTTAATAACTTGTCCGTTAAATGTAGTGCCGCTATCTTCTTTATAAATATTTCCGTCTTCATCCGCTGTATAAACATTATCTCCATACATACAAGCAGTAACAATATTTTGGGGAATAATACGTTTATACCAAGCCTTATTCACATAATCATTAATCCAAACTGTATGATAAAAATCATCATCAGCATAAGGAATAAAAAACCACATTTGATTTTTCGCCTCATAATGAAGGCATATTGTATCTTCCAATTTCCCAAAAGATGAGAACTCTTCCTTTATTTTTAAAGAAATTTCACTTCCAAGCTGTATTTGATTTAATTCCCCAACTTGCTCAAGCGCAAAAATTCCATTACTTAGAAAATACTGTTTATTTTCTACATTTACAATAGATTTAGAAGCAACTGCACCCTTGTTTGCAAATAAAGTAATTGCAAAATCATCAGGACTCGTTCCCGTCAATAAATAAACACTATCTTTTTTGTATATTGCAAGATAATCTTTATACGGTTTTAATGCGGTAATAGAACCCGTGTCAGTATGGAATTCATTAATATATCCGGCATCATTTTCTGAAGTAAAATCATCATAAGTTCCAAGTGCCGAATAATAAATTGTTGCATCTTTAGCCGCCCAAACTCGCCCCTTATAGACAGCAAGAACCGCACCTGTTAAAATATCATCTGACAAATCTTTTAAATTACAATCAACAATATCATATTGTTCATTATTTTTAATATAAAATAATCCGTCACTCTCACTCATAACAAGTATTCCATTTAAGAAACTTTGAAATACCGGTTTTACACCGGAGAGAGTCTTATTTACTAAAACTTTATTTGAAGAAAAAGCATCATAAATATAAATTTTTCCTGACACAGTAGTCACAACAAGCTTATTTTTATCATAAGCCGATAACTCGGCAAGGCCTGTAATTTTTTCATCAACAGTTGAGAATAAAGTGTTTCCGTTCTGTCTGATAACCCCTCTGTTTTGGAATATTTCAACATTTTCAGAATCAGTCCAATAAATTTTTTTTGTGTCCAAGCCAAGTTCAGTTTTTGTTAAAGCCTGATTTATACCGCCTGCCAAATTATAATAAGAAACTTCCATAAGTTAGACTCCTTTTAATTTGTACCACTTTATTTTTGAGCGAATAAAACTTCCAACCTCATTTTGAGCGACCCAAGGATAAGGAGGAAGATATACAATATCAATTTTCCCCGCAGATGATGTCTTTGGGTGCTTCAACCCAAATTCATAATGTGTCATAATCCCCTGAGGATTTATCGAGATATTGTATTTTTGACAAAGTGAAGCACAAAATGCCATTGCGCTTTCAAACTGTTTTTTCAAAATGGGATAGTTCCCAACAGAATTTTTATTCTTAAAACCAGCCATTGCACAAAAAGCGACTCCAATACTTCCGGTATTTCCGCCCCCTGTATGAGCTGCATACTTTCCTACTTTGCAAATTTCATTATCCTGAGGTTTAAATTGCCCATTATGAATTACACCATCTTTATCTATAAGAAAATGGTAATGTTCTTTTTCATATTCAGTGGGATAATATCCCCCTGCACTCCAATGAATTATTATTCTTTTCATAATACTCCTCTAACCAATCACGTTTCATAAATTTATAAATCATCACAGCATGTGTTCTGTTTTGAGCATTTAACTTTAATACAGCTCTATCCACATGATTTCTAACTGTTCCATAAGTTATATGCATTATATTAGCGATTTGTTTATCGGAATACCCAAGTGCAACTAAAGATAATACCTGTTCTTGCTTTAAAGATAGTTCCATTTTTCATAGTTCCTTTTTGCTTCATTTTTCACATTCAGAGTACTAAAAAATATAAAAATTTAATTCATAATAATTCCGATTGAAAAAAATCGGGCGGGTAATCCGCCCGGAGAGTAAGATAATTTTAAGGATTAATTTTCAAATCTTTATTTTCTGTCAATCCGATTTTTAATGTTCTGAGATTTGAATAACATCTCTTTTTAACACCAAATTCGTTATAATTAAGATAAAAACTTCCCGTATGCATCTTGTTATAATTTATTGGTCGGATTTCATATAAAATTACATTTTTTAGTTTTTCAAAAAATAATTTTGCTTTCTTATTAACTTTCCTGACTATAGAAATATTATCATCTTTATCAACTCGAGTCAGTTGAACAACTGTATGCCCGCAAATAGGACATTTGCTAAGGTAATCCAACTCGCTCACGACAAAATTTCCCTGCGGCACAATACAAAACGTCCTTGTTTTATGCAAGGCTCCGCAGCAATGAATATAACCCATACACTATCCCCTTGAGTGATAAACGATTTTGCCATCTTGAGGGCGTGAACCTTAATCACATTTTCAGTATAACGTATTCTCAGAATTTGAAAAGTCCACGAATTAATAATAATGAACACATGTCCATGTTTTCATGGATTTAGGGTATTTAAAACTTTATCTATTTAACCACAAGTTCGCAACACATTTGGCAAGCTCCAAAAACTTTTGCCGCTTGCAAGTTTTTTCTAAAACATCTGTAATGAGGTAAATTAAATACATCTTTCAAAGGCATATCCTTTACATTCCCAATTTTTTGAGAAAGACAAGGATAAACATCGCCATGCGGGTTTATCATCATATTTGAATAAGGATACATACAAGGTTTGTAAATCTCTGCAACAGGTCTATCCTCAGGAGAATTAAAAAACTCTTCTATCTTAGCGAGCGGATCTTTTGCATACTCAAATTTTGGAGAAAACCTTATCTTTACCTTTGATTTTTTACTCAAAGACATCAATTCTTTATAAACTTCCTTGAAATGCTCCATATCAAAATATTTTTCAATAGGATAATTTGCATTAAATTCCGGAACAAAGCTATCAAACAATATAGAATTTTGTTTCAAATTATTATTCCGCAAAAAAGAAATCGATAGAAAATTAAAATTTTTCTCATCACACATTTTATAAAGTTTTACCAAATCATCAAGATTATTTTCAAGTACAATTGTTTTTATATCAATCATAGGGCGTTTTTTACGGGAATTCATATTATCAAAATTATTCATAATCTTATCCCAAATACCATCTTTAGCCCTGTTTAAATCATGATTTTTCCCATATCCATCCAGCGAAACAGACAAAAGCATCATTTTGCTTTTAATAAAAGCATCAATTATTTCATCATTTATCAAAATTCCATTTGATACAACATTAAGTTTTCCATAAGTTTTTTTGGATGTTTTCATCAAAATATTAATAAAATCTTTTCTTATAAGAGGTTCCCCGCCAACAAGCGTAACAAAAGAATACCAGGGGATTTGATCAATAATTTTGAACCATTCATCAGTTGTTAATTCATCTTTTTTCCTGTCATCCCCAACGTAACAATAAGGACAATTCAAATTACATCTATAGGTTAATTCAAAAAAATACCTCAAAGGTATTGGCGCAAGCCCGCTACGACTTTTATAAGCAGGTAAAGCATACAAATTTCTACCAAAATCAAACAAATTTGATAAATTAACCATTTTATCCCCCAATTAAAATCAAGCTAATCCAGATAACCAAAATACCTGAAATAATTCCAACAATTGACTGGTGCCAATCGCCATACTCTTTAGCTAACGGCAATAATGTATCAAAAGAAATATAAATCATAATTCCTGCCACAGCAGCCATTAAAACACCAACTAACACCTGCGGTAAAAATAATCCGAAAATAAACATCCCAACTAATGCGCCAATTGGTTCTGTAATACCTGATAACGCTGCATAAAGCATTGCATAACGTTTTTTACCTGTAACGTGATACATAGGCAAAGCAACAGCAATACCTTCAGGAATATTATGAATTGCAATCGCAATACCAACGGAAAGTCCTAACGTAATATTTTGAGTTGTAGTAAAAAACGTTGCCATACCTTCAGGGAAATTGTGAACACATATTGCAATAGCAGTAAACAAACCTGTTCTTTTTATTCTTGTAATTTTATGATCATAATGAGTTGGATCATCAGGGTTTAAAACTTCTTCTGTATCAATATGATCCGGTAAGAAATAATCAATTAAAATCGCAACAATCAAACCTATTATAAACCCTGCATACGCAAGCCATTGTGAAGTATGTGGGAAATTTACCGCCAAAAGTTTTTCAGCTTCCGGAACCATATCCATAAAAGAAACAAAAATCATAACTCCGGCAGAAAAACCCAACCCGACCGAAAGTGCCTTCAGATTATCTTTTTTTACAATAAATGCTATAGCACCGCCTATTGCAGTAGACAAACCTGCAAACAGGGTAATTAATAAAGCGGGGACGACATTCTGCGGTAAATTCATAATTAAATATTTCCTTTCAGAGAAATTGTACCACAAAATAAATTAATATTAAATTTGAACATCTTTCATCATATCAACAAGTGTACTTATAGTAGTTTCCATACTTACTATATCCGATGTTCTCTGCTGAAGAAAAGCATTAATCTTCGGCATCATCTCAATTGCAGTATCAAGTCTGGGATTTGTTCCGGGCTGATACATGCCGACATCAATTAAATCCTTATTTTCCCTGTAAAGAGCCATAATCGCACGCATTTTCCCTGCAGCCTCTCTATGTTCGGGAGTAACAATAGATGACATAAGCCTTGAAATACTTCCTAAAACATCAATAGCAGGATAATGGTTCATCTCGGCAACTTTCCTTGACAAGAAAATGTGCCCGTCTACAATACCACGCACAATATCAACAATAGGATCTGAAATATCATCACCTTCCATTAATACTGTATACAAAGCAGTAATAGAACCCTTAGGGCTATTACCGGCACGTTCCAAAACCTTTTGAAGCCAAGAGAAAATTGATGGTGGGTAACCCTTCATTGTAGGCGGTTCACCAAGTGACAAGCCTACCTCACGCCCTGCCATTGCACAACGTGTAACAGTATCAGTCATCAAGAAAACTTTCTTACCCTGATCTCTAAAATATTCACACACAGCAGTAGCTGTCAAAAGTGCTTTTTGACGAATCAAAGGAGGCTGATCACCAGTTGAACAAACCAAAACGGATTTTGCCATACCCTGTTCCCCTAAAGCATCTTCAACAAACTCTTTTACTTCACGGCCACGTTCTCCGATTAGTGCAACAACGTTTACATCAGCGTCAGAATTTCTTGCAATCATACCAAGCAACGTACTTTTCCCGACACCTGACCCTGCAAACAAACCTAAACGCTGACCGCACCCCATAGTCATACAACTATCAATAGCTCTTACACCAGTTGAAAAGATTTCTGTAATAATAGGCCTTTCAAATGGACCAGGAGGCGGCCCCTCAACTGCTCGCCAAGTAGCTCCTGTTGTATCAAGCGGTTTTCCATCAATAGGTTCACCCATCGGATTTATTAATCTTCCAAGTAAAAAATCCCCAACAGGAATAATAATAGGTTTGCCTGTAGATGTAACAAGACTTCCTTGTCCGATACCTTCCCCATCATAAAGCAAAAGTAATTGAGCAGCTTCACCTTTAAAAGCTTGAACTTCTGCCGGTTTTTTTCGGCCGTCTTTTGTTTCTATATAGCATAAATCACCAACTTTTAACCCTGGCAATTTAACCTCAACAGTCAATCCTAAAAGTTTTGATACACTGCCTTTATAAGTAAATAATTCTGTTTCATCAAGCTTGTTTTTTACACGACTTTTTAAATCATCAAGCTTACTTGTGTCCAAACCATCCATATTTTTATTATAGCGAATTTTAGATATTTATCAATTTATTTACATAAACACCAAACTTATCAAGCTTTAACCTTTAAGCAAATATTCTGTGTTTTGTATATAATATGATTATGAAAGAATATGATTTTTACATAGTACCGACTCCTATAGGCAACCTTCAAGATATAACCTTAAGAGCCATAGAAGTTTTAAAATCTGTTGATATTATTGCTTGTGAAGACATGAGAGTAACTCAAAAACTTCTTAATCATTTTGATATCAAAACAAAATGTATTTCATACCACAAGTTCAATGAAAAAGAGCGCATAAATCTATTTTTAGACATATTAAAAAAAGGTGAAAAAATTGCGCTTGTATCAGATGCAGGAACTCCTCTTTTTTGTGACCCAGGAGCTGTAATTGTCAAAGAACTTATTAAAAACAATTTTTCAGTCACATCTCTTGCCGGAGCAAATGCGGTTGCAACATTTCTATCACACGTTCCAAGAGATGGCGAAGATTTTGTATTTGTGGGGTTTCTTCCAAAAAATAAATCACAAATTGAAGATATTTTGAAAAAATATAAAACAACAGACATTGTATTTTATGAATCACCAAACAGAATTTTAAATACATTAGAAATCATAAATAACATAAGGGAAAATCCAACTTGTGCAGTCGGCAGAGAATTAACAAAAGTTTTTGAAGAAGTTGTAATAAATAACTGTGAAGATTTAATAAAACATTTTAACGAAAAAGGTATAAAAGGAGAAATTGTCGCCGCAGTCTTAAGAGAAAAAACATCAAATATTGATTTTGATATAGATGAAAAAATCTCCATATTACGGTCTAAAGGCTACAAAGCAAAAGATATTTCAATAATTTTGTCTTCATTATATAACGGAAACAAAAATGACATTTATAAAAAAAGCTTAAACTAAGTATTCACAGGCTTTTTGCTTAGCTCATTCAAATAGTTTAATTATAATTTAATTGTTCCACTTTTTTTAATTTATGATATAATATTTTTAGGATAGTATAATGAAGTTTTTAAGGTAGAGATTTTTTGAATTTATTGAACAAAATATATATATCTTTAATAACCCTGTTATTGGTTATCCTATGCCCAATGCAGAGCTTAGCAGAAGATAATTTTTGGGGAGATAGTGTTGATTCATCAAGCATGCATGAGCTTCAACCTCCTTCTGCTGTTCAATCTGTAGACACTCCGGCATTAGAAACCTCTGCCACAAAAACAAAAGTTCCTAAATGTTCAAAAACTATCAAAGATATAGAAATTCTAGGTAACAATGTTATCGAAACATCCTTAATACTTCAACAAATGCAGCTTCAAAAAGGCTCCGTTTACAGTAGAGAAGCTATCCAACAAGATTTGAAAGCGATTTATCAGTTAGGTTATTTCACAGAAAAAATGAAAGCTATCCCCGTCAACAATCATGACGGAACTGTTACCTTAAAAATTATACTTGAAGAAAATGCCCCAATAACAGACTTTACAATTGAGGGTAATACTGTTATTTCTACTGATGAAATCCTAACCTATCTTTTACCAATGAAAGGCAAACCTCAAAATATTGCTCAAATCAATGAAGCTATAGCCAAAATTCAAGACTGCTACAGCTCAAAAGGGTATATTCTAGCTCGAATAGACTCTGTATCAGATGACCCTGACGGAACCGTAAATATCAGTATTAAAGAAGGTACTGTAAACAAAATTATGATTGCCGGAAACGAAAAAACAAAAGATTACGTAATAGAACGTAACATTTTAACAGAACCCGGCATGATTTACAATGAAAACCTTTTAAAAGAAGATCTTGTTAGATTATATGCAACACAGGCATTTAAAGATGTAACAAGAGAAATTGAACCGACTGATGAACCTGATAAATATGACATTACAATAAATGTTGAAGAGCAAAGAACTGCAAGCGTTTCAATTGGTGGCGGTATAGATTCTGTTACCGGTGTATTCGGATCTGTAGGAATTGCAGACAACAACTTTCTAGGAAGAAATGAAAGATTATCCTTAAATGGTATCGCAGGTACCGGTGTAATCTTAAATGATGCATCCATAAAAAGACGAATGAATCTTCAAGCAGAATTAAGTTATTTTAAGCCATATTTCTACAATGCAGACACTTCACTAATGAGCAAAATCTTCTACAGAGACTTTGGTAGCTATCAGGTTCCACTAGCAATTGAAAGAAGAATCGGAGCAGAAGCGACTGTTGCACATAGGATGAAAAGTAACAAACACGTAACATCAACATTCTCTTTAGGTGTTGAAAATATTAGTGTATCTGAAGGCGACGGTAATAAAATCAGCAGCTTATATTCAAAATATAACATTCCGATTTCAGAACGTGCAAAACAACTTGAAGGAGGCTTCTTCCTTTCTTTAAGCCCTGCATTATTATATGATACACGTGATAATGCAACGGTTACAAGAAAAGGTACTATGGCAAGTATCAGATTTGACGAAGAACTTGGAATCATAGACTTTGATAAAACTCACGGTAAATTAACCGGTATGGTAAAACAATATATTCCTGTTGGTAAGAAATCTTCATTATCTTTCACAGCAAAAGGCGGAGGGAAAATTCACGGCGACAATATGCCTGAAGTAATGGCATACAGATTAGGTGGTCCATATACAATAAGAGGTTTCAAAATGAGCGGTGTAGGTACAGGTGATGCCTTCATTATGGGTAGTGCAGAATTTGCTACCCCAATTCCTTTTTTGGATAGAACTCGTATAAACTTCTTAAACAACTTAAGATTTACAGTATGGGCTGATGCCGGTAAAATTTTCAACCCTTCAATTACAGACAAAATATACGACAGACCGACTTATGCAGTATCAGCCGGTATTGGTTTAAAATTGTATATCCCGGGGATGGGACCATTATCAATTGATTATGGTATTCCGCTTACCAATCCGGGTGATAACGGCAACAGAAGCGGTTACTTTACTTTTGGTGTAGGCGACATAATGTACTAATAAAATAAAAACCTTAGGAGGTATTAAATGAAAAAATTTAAATTAGCAGCACTTTTAATGACAGCAGGCTTATCCCTCTCATTAGGCAGCCAAGCAAATGCAGCAGGCATAGGTTATATTGATTATCAAAAAGTTCAAGAAAATTTTCCTTTTGCACAACAGGCTGTAAAAGAGATTGATGCAAAAGCTCTTGAAATGCAACAATATATGGTTGATAAAGAAAAACAATATAAATCTCTTGATACTCCTTTGAAAAAACAAAACTTTGAAGAACAAACAGCAAGAGAATTCAAACTTAAAGAAGAAGCATATATGAGATTAAAATCTCAAAAAGAAGAACAAGTATATAACAAAATTCAAGCAGCAACAAAACAAGTTCTTGTAGAACAAAAGCTTGATGCTGTAGTTGATTACAGAGTAATTTTTGTTGGCGGCGTTGATATTTCAGATATTGTTATTCAAAAATTAAAAAGCGGGAAATTCTAAAAAAGGACTAAATTATGCATTATTCGGAACACAATGAGCAGTATCATATAGGATTAAACCAAGGTGATGTTGGAGAATATGTAATATTACCCGGCGACCCGAAGCGATGCAAAAAAATTGCCGAATATTTTGATGATGTAAAATTAATTGCAGACAGACGAGAATTTACGACCTATACCGGATATTTAAACGGAGTTAAGGTTAGTGTAACTTCAACCGGTATAGGTGGACCGTCAGCAGCTATTGCATTGGAAGAACTCGTTAATGTTGGAGCAAAGACATTTATTCGAGTAGGGACATGCGGCGGTATGGATGTTAACGTAAAAGGCGGAGACATAGTTATTGCAACAGGAGCAATAAGAATGGAAGGGACAACAAAAGAATATGCTCCTATTGAATTTCCTGCTGTTGCAAATCTAGATATAGTCAATGCGCTTGTGCAATCAGCAAAAAATCTCGGATTTGAATACCACACAGGAATAGTTCAATGTAAAGATTCTTTTTACGGACAACACGATCCTGAACGCATGCCTGTAAATTATGAACTTATAAACAAATGGGGAGCATGGAAAAAATTAGGATGTCTGGCTTCTGAAATGGAATCTGCGGCTCTATTCATCGTTGGCAGCCTTTTGAAGGTAAGAGTAGGTTCAGTATTTTTAACAGTTGCAAATCAAGAACGAGAAAAACTTAATCTTGACAATCCTGTAGTTCATGACACGGATAAGGCTATTAAAACAGCAATAGAAGCTTTAAAAATTCTTATATCTAAAAACTAAGGAGCTAATTATGTTCAATAAAAAAATGCAATACGTAATAAAAACTTGTTCAAGCGAAAATACCCAGGAACTTCAAAACCTTTTAAATGAAATGTCAATGAATAACTGGGAACTATATAGCATGCAAGAAGTTGAAAATGACGAAGGTCAAGTTCTATGTCACTGCATTTTTATGAAGGAAGCAGAATACGGCAATATAGAAACAAATGCTGATGTGATAAATATTTCTACATTCAAAAGCCAAATGGAAAAAATGCTTTCTCCGGAACAATCTCCTTATGATATCTGCCTTGAAATTCAAGGAAAAATCAGAGAACAAAAAGCCAAAATTGCAAAAATTAAAGAAGAACTTGAAGGAGAAGCCCCAGCATCTGTAAGCAGGAAAAAACTTAATGATAAAATATCTGCCGGCTTAAAAGAATTGGATGATTTAAAGCTTAAACTTGCCAAAGCAACATCGCCAAACGCAATGTATTCAATGCTGAAAGAAGATAAATTATCAATCCTTCTAAGTGAAGAAATTCTTGGTTATATTGATCAAAATTCTGAAATTCTTGAAGAAGAACTTATTTCAGAAACCGTAAAATTACGTCTAAAACTCACTGAAACTCTAGGTTTTGTAATTCCAAAAATAATATTCAAAGATGACGAAAACCTAAACCCTTATGAATTCTGTATAAAAATTAGAGGTCTTGAAGCATTTAAAGCTTGCGTATATCCTGGATTTTTAATGTTTTATGCAGACGAAATACACCTTGAAAAGAAAATTAAAAATTCAGTATCAGACATAGATAAAATAACAGGCAAAAATATTATATGGATAGAAAAAGATAAGGCAAAAGATTTTTGGCAACAAGGAATTACAAGTGCAGAATATATTGCACAAGCCCTGGAATTCTGTGCTGTCAAATTTGTCGATGATCTTTTGGATTATGAAGAAGTAGATAAATACATTGATGTTGTAAATAATACAAATGAATTTCTTATCACCAATATAATTCCAGATTTTCTATCACTATCTGACTTAAGATTTATATTAACAAGTTTGATAAGAGAAAGAATTTCGATTAAAGACATCACCTCTATTTTTGAAAAAATCAATGATTTTGCAGCAGACAGTACAAAATCAGATTTGATAAAGAAATTAAGACTTTCTCTTTCAAGACAAATATGCAAAAACAATCAAAATTCAGAAGGAATAATAAGTGCTTTTGAAATTTCAGAACCTACATTAAACAAATTCTGCCCGAATTTTGATGAAAACGATGATTCTATAATCAGAATAGACGCAGATTTTGCTGAACAATTAGCTGAAAAAATTAATAAGAAAGCTAAAAAATTAAATATAGAAGCACCAAAGCTTTTCGTTCCGTTAGAATTTAGACATCTCATATTTACACTTTTAAGTAATTATATGAACAATATAACAGTCCTTTCAAGAGAAGAAATTGGCTGTAATGCTCAAATTGAAATCATTTCGGAAATATAGGAAAAAAAATAAATAGCAAAAATTTTTTTGTTTAAGCTTTAAAATATTATGAAGGTATTAGGTATAAATAATAAAATTTCATTTGGGAGACGCCCTACAAAAGAAGAAGAGCCTAAAATTCAAAGGGCTTGTGAAAAAGCTTATGAAGTCATGGGGACAAAAGACAGAATTGTAATCACTCATGGTTCATGTTTTCCGGTATTTGATAGAGACACACATATAGGTTCACCATACGGAAATGCGGCAAAACAATATATTAAATTTTTACAACTATACGGTTTTAATGGAAATCAACTTGGTCCGAGTGGAGAACTTGAAATGAAAAAAGGGAAAGTAAAAACTTCTCCTTATAATTCATCAGCCTTCGCTAAAAACAGATTATTCATAGACTTAAAAGATCTTACAACAGACAAATACGGAAATATTTTATCCCAAGAGACATACAATAATGTAACTTCTATCCCTGAAACTACTGACAAAGAATATTCAATGACAGATTTTCAAGAAGCCGTAAAAACTTATGATGAAGCCTTATCAGAAAGTTATAAAAACTTTCAAGCGACATTAATAAAAGGGCACAAAAATATAATACAACTTAATAATGAATTTCAAAATTTTTTACAACGACAAGACCAACGATTAACAGATGAAGGGATATTCAAAGTTTTAGCAAAATATTATGAAACAGACAACTTTGATAACTGGGATAATGAACTTGATAAAAATCTTATATCAGAAATTCACAAACAAAATCCAGAAGCCATAAACAGATACAATAGAATAAAACAATATAATAAAACCTCAATAGACCAATATAAATTTGAACAATTTATTGCAACCAAACAGATTAAAGAGAATAAAGAATGGCGAGATGCAAGTAATTTTAAATATATAAATGATTTGTTGATTGGTTGTGCTAAAATGGATGAATGGCGCTATAAAGATGCATTTTTAGATAACTATTCTATAGGTGCATTTGAATATTCCGGCAAACACCAAATATGGGGGATTCCGGCACTTGATCCAAGGGAAATATTTATCGGGCCTGAAATGGAACTTAATATAGGCGGCCAATTTTTGAAGGAAAAACTTAATTTCAACTTAGAATTTTGCGAAAACACAAGAATTGATCATGCCCTAGGTCTTATTGAACCTTTCCTAATCCGAAAAGACAGTATATCTTTTGATAAAGACGGCAATATTGACTACAATAAAATCAAAGGTTCTTTCATGTCAGAAACATACGAAGATGGTAAACGAATTGATGACTATTACAACTATCCTCGCTTAATTGAAAAAATCATTATCCCAACATTAAAAGAACACAATTTAAAACCGGAAGATTCGATTTGGGAAACAGTTTGCAGCAACCCTAAAATGTTTAAAGAAATTTTCTATAATAAACTCAAACTTCCGGAATTAACTCAACTAGAATGGAGCCGCTTGGAAAATGCAAACCAAAATAATTGGACTATAGTTGGTTCTCATGACAGCATACCTGCACAATCAATGATAAAGCAAGAATATATAAGAAAAAGCCTGGCTTGGGATCCTCTATATCTTGCAGGTTACTTAAACCAAGATCCTGCAAGACTTGACGAAAACAAGCACTTTTGTGAGGAAATATCAGACAAAAATTCAAATGGCACCCCAAAAGCAGGTGAAGCACTAATTCAAGCAGATATTGCAAGAGTCAATGCAAAATTTGCAGAACTTTTGACCGCAAAAAAATTTGAAATATCCTTTGCAGATCTTTTAGGCATAACTGAAATGGTATATAATATCGGCGGAGTAAATAGCAAAAACAATTGGAAAGAACGTATTCCATCAGATTATATAGACAAATACTATAAAAACCTATCAAGCGAACACCCAACAGCTCTCAACATGCCTGAAATATTAAAAATAGCGCTTCAAGCAGAAATTGACCAAGCAATAATCAAAAGTGACGATAAAAACTATACACGCCAAATGCTTCATGAAAAGTATCAACCACTTCTTGATGAACTGCAAAAATACGCAGACATATTAAAAGAACCTGAAGAAAACAACAATATAGATGAAGATTAATTATTCAAACAATTAAACTTCATTACAAATTTGTATCTTATTCTCTGTGAGTTCCTGTTTCAATCCCCGGAACACATAAGAATAAAGGAACAATTCTTTGAATAAAAGAAGCCCCTTTAGATTTATCAGCCATCAAAGAAACAGCCATACCCAAATCATCAACGTGAGGCGCGAAATCAGAACCTTTAATATTTCTTTCTACTTTTTTATGGAATAATTTTTCATTTAAGAAATTAGAAACTTTATTACCTGCAAGAATTCCAACACCCAAGGCAACAATAGTTGCCACAGATCCAGGTAAAACTTTTATAATTTTATTGAAATTCTTTACGAACTTTCCTTTACCTTTTAACTGAGGCATAGCATTCATTAATTTATCTTTATTTACTTTATAAAGACGGGATGCTCCACCAACACAAGCTACAGGGACAAGCACATTTCCTAAAATTTGGTTAACAGCTTCCCTTAATTTTGCTTTAAACTGCTTTTTATCATCAAAAATTGCACCGCCGGCTAATCCTCCTGCAACAGAAAAAGAAGCCATTGCTATAATTTCTTTTTCTTCCAGTTCAATTGTTTTCTTGTCAGGATGTTTTTTATCAAATAATCTAAAAATAGCCCAATCCTTTACAGGAGTATTTTTTATAGAAGAAGGTTTTAAAGAAAAACCCTGCTTTTTTGAAATAAAAGCTAATGCAGTTCCAACCCCTAACGCAGAAGTTAAAATAACACCTTGCTTTAAATACTTTTCTCTATTTTGCTTTTGGTTTGAAGTATACCCATTAAATGATGTTATTTGATGTATTGCCATAATACTACCTTCCGTACACATTTTATCAAAAACAGTAAAGGAAAAACATTGTTATTTTTACATATTATTTTTACAATTCTTAATTAGTATTAAAATTATATTATCAGTTGTAACAAAATATTAAAATCCCTTTAACAATAAGCAAAAAAATTTTTTCAGAGATATTAAACAAAATAAAGTTATCCGAGAAAATTTATGACAATAAATATCAAAAATATCAATATAAAACCAAATCAAACATTAAAAGATTTCAATTATGGAAGAAAATTTGTAAAAGGTTTAGCCAGCCGTTCCATAGCACCTGTAATATTATTAGAAGCATTTGTTGAAGGTGGCCGGACATATCAAGCATATAAAAGAGGAGGTTACACCGAAGCAAGAGAACGTCTGACAGAAGAAATGCTTGGGGCAGCTTTTTGGTTCAGTGGAGTTCCGCTATTTAATAATCTTATTGACAAATATATCGGTAAAAAATTACTAAATACAAAAGATATTGATTTTGATACAGGTTCTGACAATGTAAGGAAACCTGTAAAAAATTTTCTGATAAAACACAAAGAACTTCTTGAAAATCCTCAAAAAGCAGAAAAATTAATTGCACATTACAAATTTGGTAAAGTAATGACAAGTATAATACTTGCCAACTGTCTTGTAGGTTTTGTTTTGCCAAAAACTAACCAAGCAATAACAAAATATCTTTTGAAAAAAGGAAAAGATAAAAAAACAAACGGAGAGAATCAAATAAATTATCAATTGTATAAAATGGATAATTTTATTACCCCCAAAAAAGAAAAAGTAACTTTTGGAGCTATTTCACCTCAAACCTTAATGACTCTTGCATATAGTTTTGAAAACAACCCTAAATATGGGCTTTTATCAACTGATATGGGTGTATGGGTCGGTAGAGGTGTATGCGCAAGAAACAACCACGAACGAACAGAAGTACTTTTCAGGGATATATCATCAAGTTATTTCTATATGTTTAATATGCCTGTAGTAGCAGCTATTTTGAACAAAATTATGGATGGAAAAACTAATAGACTTGATCCTATTGCGGCAAAACAAACAACAGATTTAATGAAAGCTGTTTTGAATAACAATGAAGGAACAATGACAAAAGAAAATTTTGAAAAAGCAATGTTTGGAACTTCCGATAATAATAAATTTTTGACAGCAAAAATAAAAACCGCAATAAAAGAAGGAAAAGGCACTGTAGAAATTAACAAATTTATAGACTTGTTAGAAGAACTTGATACTAGCAAATCTAATATTTCAGAATTTAAAACTCTTGCAAAGAAAATGTCTAAACTGCAACCTGCACTTGCTGGGAAGCAAATTATTACAGAAAAACAAATCCAAGATATTTTCACTGGTGGAGCTATCAACATCCCTGAATTTTTAGAAAATGTATTCAGATGCTCAACATCTGACCAAAACTTGTTTACTGGTAGAATTTCGGCTCCTGTATACGATCAACCGCTAAGATTTATATCAAAAGAAACATTTATTAAAAAACAAGACGAAATTAAACAATATATAGAATCTGTAATTAAAAAAGCAAAAGGTGGAGAAATAACAAACAAACTTATTGACAAAGCTTGTCGTGAAAATTACATTAAAAACGGAATCAATTGGGGAATTGGATTTGCCATTTCTGCGGCTTTCTTATCAACATTTATCCCCAAAATCCAATACTGGATTACAAGAAAAGTAACAGGTTCAAATGCTTTCCCAGGCACAGCAGACTATTCAAACGAAACAAAAACTAAAAAATAAATTTGTAAACCTTTTAAAATTTCAATAAGCTAAATAAAATCAATAAATATTCCGGGAATTAACATTTTTTCAATTCCCGCCAAATTACTTGTAAAAAATTTTTGCCCATGCGATAATTTTTATATTGAAAGGCTAGTCATGGCAAATATTTTAGTATATTTACTCGATGGAAAAATTTATATAAATCTCACCAATCACTGCACAAATGACTGTATCTTTTGCCTTAGAAAAGACAAAGACGATGTCGTAGGACAAAAATTATGGCTTGATGATGAAAATTCAACATACTCAGATGTTATAGAACAATTTAACCATATATATAACTCTACCCCATCCAATGAAGTTATATTTTGCGGATACGGCGAACCGATGACGAAACTTGAGGTACTAAAAGAAGTTGCCAA
>CALVGY010000007.1 GCA_944327215.1 Candidatus Gastranaerophilales bacterium
GATAATGCCGTAAAAGAAATTGTCGATGCAATGGGCGGTGTAGATGTATATGTTGAAAAGCCAATGCATTACAATGATTATTCAGGGAATTTACATATTAACTTTACAAAAGGCAATCACCATTTAGATGGTCAAAAAGCTGTTGAATATTTAAGATTCAGACACGATGCATTAGGCGATATTGGCAGAACTCAAAGACAACAATGGTTATTAAGAAGTATTCTGACCAAACTAAAACAGCCTGCAACAATTGCAAAAATTCCAGATATCATATCAGTTGCAAAAAAATATGTAAAAACAGATATGTCATTCTATGAAATGTCACAGTATGCAGCATTAGCAAAACACATTGATATGGACAAAATTGAAGTTGCAATGCTTCCAGGTGCCCCTAATCAAAGAGGTTACATAAGCTACTGGATTTTGGATCCTGAAAAAACTCAAGAAGTTGTAAATAGAGTAATCTACAGAGATAAAGAACAATTTGATGAATTAGATCAAATGACAGCAGCAGTACTATCCTCAGATTCTGCAAGAGGGGAACAAATGGCCGAAAATCTTAAAGCTGCAGGTATTGATGTAAAATGTACAGGACGCTCAACAAGATCACACTCACAATTTATTGCACATTCAAGCAAAGTAACCAACGATTATTATAACTGGTTAAAAAAGAAAAACGAAGCATTTGGAGGTCTACAATTTGTATATGACCCGGTAAATTATCAATGCGGAGAAACAGATTTTACAATTATTTTATCGGGGAATTAATCTTCCCCGTTTTTTGTGCCTGTAGCTCAGCTGGATAGAGCGTTTCCCTCCGAAGGAAAAGGTCGTGCGTTCAAATCGCATCAGGCATAAAAAAGGTCAATGTCTCAACAGATATTGACCTTTTCTTTTTAATTATTTGATATATCAAGCACGATTACGATAGCCACAAGAATCCATTTCAATATAACGATTTATAGACTTTAATTTTAAAGCTAAATCTTGTCGTGTTGCACTAACTTTATTTGGATAAATCTCATACATTTTTTTATGAAAATCATCAGTCAGATTTGGCATAACAACATTTGCACCGCTTTGCAATGCCAATAATCTGCCATCAGCTCTCAATGATTCCATAGCTGTAGTTGCAGGAATGTTTATATCTTTCAACAAAATTCTTGTCACTGCCATAACCTTTATTGCCAAATCCAAATTTCCACAATGAGCATCCTTTAAAGGTGTTTCAGGGTGAGGAATAAATGGACCAATACCTATCATATCTGCATCTAAATCTTTGAAAAACAAAATATCATCAGCTAAAGATTCAATAGTTTGTTCAGGTAAACCAACAAGACAACCTGTTCCAGTTTCGTACCCCAACTTTTTCAAATCATAAAGACAGCGCATACGATTATCAAAATCTGCATAAGGGTGCATTTTTTTATACAAATTTCTGTCAGTAGTTTCTATTCTCAATAAATACCTATCCGCACCAGCATCTTTAAATGCTTTATAATCATCAAAACTTTTTTCTCCAATACTTAACGTCAATGCAACACCAAGATTTTTTATCTCAGATATTATTTCACACATCAAATTTGTATTAAAATAATCGTCTTCACCTGATTGAAGAACTATTGTCTTAAACCCTTCATCGACTCCTTTTTTAGCAATATCTAAAATTTCCTCTTTAGATAATCTATAGCGATTAACATGTTTATTTGAAGCTTGCAGTCCACAATATAAACAGCTGCACTTGCAAATGTTTGAAAATTCAATCAAACCTCTTAAATGAACTCCATCACCGACATATTTTTTACGGACATTATCAGCTTCTTTAAAAATATCTGTGCCAGGAGATTTTAATATATCAACAATTTCTTTTTTAGATAAATCCATAAAAAAATTATATCACATCTATGAATTAATGAACTTTTATATTATAATAAATATGGTTGACAGCCGGTTTTGAATAAAAATCGAAAAAGTATATGGCTTCGTAGCTCAGTAGGATAGAGCAGCGGTTTCCTAAACCGAAGATCGCGCGTTCGAATCGCGCCGGGGCCATATACTTTTTTAATTTATGCATTTAAAAAATTAAGACTGCAAGCAATGCAAACAATATTAAAGGGATATTGTAATGCAAGAAAGTCGGGATACAAGTATCTTTAATATGTTCGTGTTGACCGTCGATATTTAACCCCGCAGTAGGTCCCAATGTCGTTCCGGAAGCAGGAGAGCCAGCATCACCTAAAGCCGCTGCGGCGGCAAATACTACAATTGCTTCCATTGAATTAAATCCAAGATGAATAAATATCGGGACGAATAAAACCGCTAATATCGGAATTGTCCCAAAAGATGTACCAATTCCAATTGTTATAAACAAACCAACGACTAACATTAAAAATGCTGCCAATATTTTGGAGCCCATCATAAACGGGATTAATCCATTTACTAAAGCATCAATTCCGCCAGTTGATTTTAAAACACCTGCAAAACCTGCAGCTACAAGCATAACAAATGCTACATATCCCATCAAACCAATCCCTTCATTTATAAGGGTATCCATTTTTTCAGGATCAATAGCTCGTGTTCCAAAAATTATTGTTAAACCAATTAAAGCCCCAAGAGGCAAAGATTTTGTCCATAATTGAACAGCTAAAGTCGCAATTGCAGCCAGTAATGTAATATAATGACTTCCCGTAAATCTTAAGGAACGACGCCTTTCTTCTCTAAAAGGAATATTTTCATATTCTCTAGGTTTTCGATAAGACACAAATACAGCCCACAAAAGCCCGCACAACAAGCCTAAACCTAATATCCAAACAGATTGCCAAACATCATTTACAGAAACTTTCATCCCGTTTGATGTCATATTATCAGCAAGCAGTCTTTGAAAAATCAACCCAAAACCAGCTGGGAATACAATATAAGGAGTCACAAGGCCAAACGCTAAAGCACAAGCTACAGCTCTCCTATCTAACTTCAACTTATTCATTACAGAAATTAAAGGTGGAATAATAACAGGAATAAATGCAATATGAACAGGAATAAGGTTTTGTGAAGCACAAGCTAACAAAGTAAGAATTAAAAGTAACATAAATTTGTTATTTTTAATCAACAAAGAAATTCTTTTAGCCAAAACATCAGCAAGACCTGTATGTGCCATAGCAGCAGCAAACGTTCCAAGCAAAATATAACTCAAAGCTGTTTCACTGTTTTGCCCCATACCGTTTATAAAAACATCCATAATCTGACCTGCATGCATTCCGGCAACCTTTCCTGCCACAACAGCACAAACTATTAGTGCAAGCAGAACATTTATCCTGCATAAGCACAATATGCATAGTAAAATTACAGATACAATTATAGGGTTTAACAATACTTCCATAGCCTAAATTTTTGCCGCCACCAATTCTTCAAATTTTGGTTTACGTCCGCAACACTTGTCCTCATCACAATATCCTAATCTTTCACACTTTGGAACAAGATAAGGTTTCAACCAAGGTTCTTCTTTGACAAGTTCATCACACATCATCTTAACCATAGTTCTAATTTCATATTGCGCACGAGTGCATAATCTCAAATTAGCAAGATGAATCATTTCTCTAAGGTTTAAACTTGCAACAAGCGAACTTGCAGCCGCATTTGGAAGAACAAACCTTGCATCCTCTGCAGGAATACCTGCATCAACAAATTCCTGATACTGTTCAGAAATTTTGCCCATAAATTGAACAAATTTTTCTTTTAATTCAGGATTTTTTTCAATTGTTGGAGGAATTATATAATCAAATTGACCTTTTTCTTTTACATATCTTTGAGATTTTTGAGAAAAAGACATATGTCTGTGTCTTACCAGCTGGTGAGTACAAGCTCGTGAAACATTTGAAATCGCAAAACTGACCTGAATATGTTCGATAGTTGAATAATGGCCTGAAGATATAACTCTTTCAATCAGTTTAAGCATTTTTTCTTTGTCATCAGTACTGTTATAAATATTTATAGGCGAATCAGCACTATAACAGGTTCTACAAGCTGTATAAACCGTTTTTAGCATATTTTCAGGTTTAGAAATCAAGTTTACAACTGGCTTATTATTATTATTTTCCATACACATATCTCCCTCATTATTGACTATAAAAACAATTATACCACTCTAATATAAGAGTGGCATAATGTAAATTTTTTGTAAGTATTTATAAAAAAGTTACTTTTTATTACCGTAACGTTTATTAAATCTTTCAACTCTACCTTCAGAGTCAAGGATTTTTTGTTGACCTGTGTAGAATGGGTGACAGTGATTACAAATTTCAACTGTTATATTATCGTTGATAGATCCTGTTTCAATTTCGTTACCACATACACATTTGATAACTGTTTTCTTATAATCAGGGTGTATTCCTTTTTTCATTTCTAACCTCTTTCTTTTTCTCAAGATTCCAAACTTGATTTTATCATAAATTTCGACTAATTATATGATACTACGGAAATAAAAAAGTGCAAGTGCCTTATAAATCTCATGCATATGTTTGATGTTAAATTTTATTAATTTTGTCATAATAGCAATGTTATCCGTTATTAGATTTTTAAAGGTGATTATTTAGATGAATCTGCACGAAAAATGTTTACTTAGATATTTGCAAAACCCCGATGAATTATCATATTCTACAGAAATTTTAAAAATTAACAATTTTATACTTGAAAAACAATTTATATTAAAAAATTTTGTTGCCAAATCTTCTACATTCAACTATACTGAAAGAATGAAGTAGTATAATAAGATTTGTTAGGTTATGTTTAAAAAGATTTTATATACAATAGGGCTTATAATCTTTGGAGTATTTATATTCCTGATTGTAAAGAATGCCAATCTTAATTCTTTTATTGATGCTGTTGAAAATAGAACTTTCGATCTAAGACAGGGCATTATAATAAAAGAAGGCGGCAAAAAAGCAAATAGCGATATAGTAATTATTGCTGTAGATGATGCAACTTATGAATACATCTTAGGTAATTATGGAGAATGGCCTCTACCAAGAGATGTTTACGCAAATATTATTAATTATCTTGAAAATTACAGCCCGCGAGCAATCGCATTTGATATGATGTTTGTTAAATCTTTAAAAAGTAAAAATAATGCGGATTTAGCCCTTATAAATGCGTTCAAAAAATATAACAATATCTTCACCGCGATGAATTTTGATAATCAATCCAACGATTTAAGAATTCCTCCTGAATTACCGGACAAACTAACAATAAAAATTGAAAACAAATCGAAAATAAATTTTTCAGATTTAACATACACCAATTGCAGAAAAATCCTTGACGGCATTATTAATTCAACTTCAAATATAGGGATAATAAATGTATCCCGCTCTGACGACGGAGTATTGAGAAAAATGCCGCTTGTAGTTAAATATAAAGATAAATTTTATCCTCAATTAGCTCTCAAAGTAGGAATGAATTTCTTAGGAGAAAATGACGAATCATACGAAATTGACAAGAATTCAAATTTTAACCTTGGTGACAGAAAAATATTTTTAGACAAAGACGGAAGTGCAATAATAAACTGGTACGGGCCAGCAGGTACTTATACATATATTCCAATGTACCAGCTTATTAAAGCTGCTAACGGAGAAAAAACCGAACTTAATTATGATTTTTCAAACAAAATTATATATTTTGGTACAACTGCTTCCAGCCTATTCGACATAAAAACGGTTCCTACAGGTAAAATATACCCCGGGGTAGAAATTCAAGCTACTTTTTTAAATAATCTTATAGATAATAATTTTATCAGGAAAGTAAACAGAGGCTACACCCTTGCTTTAAGTATTCTTTTAGCACTTTTAATTGCATCGGTTGTTAGTCGTGTAAGCTCTGCTTTCACAGCTTCTTTAATGTCACTTTCTACATACTTTATTTATCTTTTAATTTCTTATTATGCAATGAAATTTGGCAATTTATGGCTAGAAGTAATTTATCCTTTGATATTTTCAATATTTGCATTTACCTGTGCATACATAATCAAATATCTAATAAAATCAAGAGATTTCGAATTACAATACAAACTTGCAACAACAGATGGCTTGACTGAACTATACAATCACAGATACTTCCAAGAACAAATCAGAATGCAAGTTGAGCAATCAAAACGTTATAATACAAGTTTTTCTTTAATTATCATTGATATAGACTTCTTTAAAAAATTCAATGATACTTTTGGGCACCAGTCTGGTGATGCTGTATTAAGAGAGGTTGCTCAAACATTGAAAAAAAATGTACGCTCAACAGATATTGTATGCAGATACGGCGGAGAAGAAATGAGCATAATTCTTCCTAATACAACAAAAGACGAAGCATTCTCAACAGCTCAAAAGATATGTAACCGTGTTGCATCTAAGAAATTCAAATTATTTGGAGGGAAAGAAACAAACGTTACAATAAGCCTTGGAGTATCAACATTCCCTGCAGATGGGGAAAGTGCAGTAGACATAATTGAAGCTGCAGACAAAAGATTATACAATGCAAAAAATAACGGAAGAAACCAAGTTGGCTAAAAAGCATAAAAACACTTTTATTTTATCTTTTCTTCACAATATAAAAGCCAATGTCATACCCAAATAAAGATAATTTATATTTAGTTAAATTTTTGATTTTTTTATTTAAATTTGCAATTGATAATTCATAATTACCTTTAACTGGGTGATATATTTTGTTATCAGGAACCTCAAAAACTCTGTCTTCATTTAAATCATAATTCGGAGAAAACCTAACACATTCATCTAATTTTAAGCCTGTAAAGCCATTATTTAATAACTCTGTAGGCACAAATAATTCACAATTTAACCAACGGTTATTTTTATTTTTACAGATTTTTGAAAAAACTTCACTCATTTCAATTCTTTTTGCGAACAAGAAATCCACAGCATCAGAACTCAAACGTACTATTGGGAAAAAAGAAATGTATTTGGTTTTGTTTTGACTGTATATCCAATCAGTTTTTTTCAACCAAAACCAATCTGAATCTATACTTAAAGACGCAAGATTTGATACAATTAAATCAGCTTTTGTACCATTATATCTATTAAAAAAAGGCTCATAGGAAGAACCATTGCAAAAAACATCATAGTCAAAATGCCAGTAATAATCGTAATTGGGAAAATATTTTTTTATTGCATAAAATGCATAATCAGCACAATACCACATAACATTAGATAATGATTTATTTTTATTTTTTGCAGCATAATAAGGCAAATTTAGAGATTTAAATATATCCTCATCAAATAAAAAACATTTTACATTTTTAACTTTATCATTGAAAAAATTTAAACATTGTACAGGATCATTAGATTCAAGCATTTTATCAGGTATAATTTTTTTATGATTGTCAATAAATAGAATACAATCATATTCTGAGGAATTTTGTAATTTCAAAAATTCATCAATTACGCCTTTTGTAATAATGTGAGTACGCATAAAAACAAGCGTTTTTACCATTTTTTATTTCCCTTATATTACCGGAACATCAACAGGGTCAACAAGGATTACATTTAAAACCTCACCTTTTCTGAGATTTACATCATCGCCTTTTCTTATCATATCAGCAAAGAATTCATAAACATAATATGCGCCACCGCCAATTGCACCGCCAACAGCGCCTACACCTGTCATCAATTGATCTGCGACAATTACATCATCAAACACATCTCCTCCCCACTCTGTCGAATTTGATACGATATCTTTTGTAACATGCCAATTGTTAACCAATGCATCTTTGTATCCTTTACTTCCTGAAATACCTCCATCATAAGTTATATCAGCACGACCTGTAACAGAGAATGTTAAAGGTAACTGTCTTCCGTTTGGAGTTACAACATGGTCAAAATCCAAATACAAAATTGCGCCCTTTGACATTCTTTTTGCCGGCTCAACTCTTCTTATAGTTCCTCTAACAAGAGAACCCATAGGAAGAATTACATCATTATCTGCTGTTTTATCACTCATCAATATCGCTGTAAATTCAGTACCTTCAGTATTATTAATAGTTGAAAGAGGAGTCATTAACTGCAAAGAAAATTTTGTTCCTGCTGGAATTCTTTTTGTTTTTGCGTTCGCATTAAAAGGTGCCCCAAAAGCAGTATTTACAAACAGCAACATAGATAATATTAATACTAAAAATCTCATATAATTCTCTCCTTTTTTTCTATCCATTCTATAAAACAATTAACATTTTTGCAATATATTTACAAAAGTCTTATACTATCTTTATGTCAAAAATTGATAAAATAGAAGAATTACAAAATTTATTGAAAGAAGATCAAACAAATTTTCAAGCGAGAAGAGAACTTGCGGTATTATTACTTGACCTTGGATATGCACAAGAAGCTAAACAACATTTTTTATATCTTTCAAAAATTTTCAGTGACGACAGCGGAATCTGTTATAATCTCGGAATTACTTATGAAAAATTAAAAGATCTTGATAAAGCTCAAGAAGCTTACCTGAAAGCAATCGAACTTGCACCGGAACAAACTGATGCTTATTACAATCTCGGCCTTGTTTATATGGACAAAAAGCAATACGAAAAAGCCGTTGATTGCTTTGAAAGTGTTCTTTCAAAAGATAACAATGATTCAAATTCATATTTTTCAATAGGCCTTTGCTATTTTAAAGAAGGGAAATTGGACGGGGCAAAATATTACTTCCAACGCACAATTGATCTAAATGATCAAGATATTTATGCACACTTTTATATCGGAAATATTTTAAAAGAAGAAGGCGATAATGAAGGTGCAAGAGAAAAGTTCCAAAAAGTTCTTGAGCTTTCGCCTGATTATAGCTGGGCATATTTTAATCTGGCATCTATTGATTATGAAGAAAACAATTTTGATGCTGCAATAAGTAACCTTGAAAAAACTATTGATCTTAACCCTAAAGATATAGAAGCTTATAAAATATTTGCAAAACTTATGAGCAAACTTTCACAATATTCCAAAGCAGAAGCCATTATTAAACAAGCTATTGAAAACTGCGGAGAAAATGGAGATTTATATTACATCCTGGCACAAATCAATAAGCTTCAAAATAAAAGAGCAGATTATGTAAAATCTATGAATCAAGCTCTTAAATTAAATTCGACACTTTCTGCACCTCCAAAGCTTGTAAAAAAAGAACTTGATAAGTTTCTTTCATAAAACTTTTTTATGGTAAAATAAAAACATAAAAAAATATGTGAGGAATTAGTTTTATGAAAATGTCAAAAATGTTTGTACAAACCCTGAGAGAGTTTCCATCAGATGCGGAAGTAATATCTCATAAAATGCTTGGCAGAGCAGGGTTTATAAAAAAACTTGCCCCTGGTGTATATACTTATATGCCAATGATGTGGAAAGTATTAAAAAAGATTGAAAATATAGTAAGAGAAGAAATGGACAATGCAGGAGCACAAGAGCTTTTGATGCCATTTCTACAACCTAAAGAATTGTGGGAAGAATCAGGAAGATGGGAAGTATACGGACGAGAATTAATGCGTCTAAAAGACCGTCACGAAAGAGATATGTGCCTTGGACCTACTCACGAAGAAATTATAACATCTGTTGCACGTGATGTTTTAAAATCATACAAACAACTTCCTGTAAATTTATACCAAATTCAATCAAAATTTAGAGATGAAATCAGACCTAGATATGGTTTATTAAGAGGTCGTGAATTCATTATGAAAGATGCATATAGCTTTGATATTGATGAAGCAGGTCTTGACAAAGAATATCAAAATATGGCTCAAGCATATAAAAAGATATTTGAAAGATGCGGACTTGACACTAAAATGGTTCAATCAGATTCAGGAGCAATCGGCGGAAGCGTATCTCACGAATTTATGGTAATCACAGACACTGACGCAGGAGAAAATGACGTTTTCTACTGTAACGACTGTGATTATTCAGCAAATTCAAATCACGCAATATCTAATTTGCCAGAAGCTGTAGTAGACGGAAAAGATTACTTTAAAGAAACTAAAGTAATTGATACGCCAAATACACACTCTATAGAAGAATTAAGCAAATTCTTAAATATTCCTGATACATTGATTTTAAAATCTTTAGTTTACATTATTGATAAGAAACCTGTTATTGCACTAATTAGAGCAGATAAAGCAGTTGAAGAAACAAAATTAATGAATTCAGTTGGCGGAATTGATGTAAGGATTGCATCTTCTGCAGAAATTGCGGAACTAATGGCAGAAAAAGGCTTTGACGCTGTACCTGGATTTATCGGACCTAAAGGAATGGATGGAATCACAATAATTGTAGATGAAACTGTTCGTGATATGAAAAATTTTGTTGTCGGAATCAATCAAACAGACAAACACCTAGTTGGAGCAAACCTTTCTGACTTAGGAATAGAAGATATCAAATATGCAGATATAAGACTTGTACAAAGAGGGGAATTATGTCCACAATGCGGAAAACCTTTATTTGTAACCAAAGGTATTGAAGTTGGAAATATTTTCAAACTTGGGACAAAATATTCAAAACCAATGAATGCAGTATATACAGATATTAATGGTAAGACTCATCCTTATGTAATGGGATGTTACGGAATAGGTATTTCAAGAACTGCAGCAGCAGCTGTAGAAGCTCACTATGATGAACACGGTATAAAATGGCCAATTGCTATTGCTCCATACCATGTTGTAATTGTACCTGTAAATATTAAAGATGAACTGCAAATGAAAGTTGCAAATGAAATGTATGAAACATTAAAATCTGCAGGTGTTGAAGTTGTGCTGGATGACAGAGATGAAAGAGCTGGTGTCAAATTTAAAGATGCCGACTTAATCGGTTTCCCATTCAGAGTAACAGTCGGCAAAACAATTAATGAAGGCTTTGTTGAATACAAAGTTCGAGAAACAGGTGAACAAGAAAAATATACTCCTGAAGTTGCAACTCAAAAACTTATAGATATCATTAAAGCGGTTAAATAATTAACCGCTTTTTTATCCAAAAAGTAAATTTTTATATTTGCCTATATTATTGCTAATAAAAAAAATCAAAATATATATAATTTGAAATTTAGATTTGCAATACAAACTTTACACAAAACTTGTATCTTTTATTTTTCAATAAGGGCTGGCAAAACAGTTTAATATTTGCTTGCCGAAAACTTTTGCAAAATCTAAAATAATTTATTTACTTTTAATGATGTCTAAAGGCGTAATATTTAAATAAAACATAGGTAACTATAGCTGCAAGAAAAATTGATATTATCTGTCCAACATAAACATTCTTGGTTACATACCTGACAATAATTTCCAATATAACGGCGTTAAAAGCATAACTCACAACCCAAGTTGTACAGCATTTTAAATATTCTTTTAACCAGTGTCCTTTTGTACAAAAAACAAACAATTTTTGATTAACAAATGAGAAAACAGAAGAAATTGCCCATTGCAAAGCGACGCATATTTGATAATGTTCCTGCCCAATAAGATAAACAGCTATAGCAAAAATAATATAAGAAAAAGCTGCATTAACACCTCCGACAAATAAAAATCTTATTTTATCAGGGATTGTACACCATTTATTATATAAATCAACAACTTCTTCTTTACTCATTAATAAGCCTTTCCAACAAGTGAATTATGAGTTTTATTTTCTAATTCATCATCAAGTTTTTTCAATTCAAATTTTTCGCCATATTTTTTTTCAAGAGCAAGTTCAATTAAATAATCTGCAAAGTTTGGGTTTTTAGGCAAAAGAGAACCATGGAGATATGTTCCGAATACATTTTTATATCTTCCGCCTTCACTCTTGTCTTCTCCATTATTACCGTTTCCAACAATCATTCTCCCAAGAGGTTTTGTATCACCTTGAAGATATGTCAACCCGCTATGATTTTCAAAACCTACAAGAGTATTGGGAGTTAAAAAATCCGTTTCAACTGTTACATTTCCAATAAATCTTTTTTTACCTGCTACAGTATAAGCATCCATAAGGCTGATTCCTAAAAGTTTGTCACCTTCAAACGGCTGATAATAATGGCCAAAAAGTTGATACCCGCCACAAATACCTAAGAACACCGCATTTTTATCTCTTTCTTCTGTTAAAAATTCTTTATTTTTATATAATTCGTCAGCTACTTCTTGCTGCTGCTTATCCTGACCGCCTCCAATAAAATATAAATCATGTTCTTTGATTGAATCTCCAATCCCAATCGGATCATATTCAAACTCAATTCCGCGCCATTCACAGCGCTTTGTAAGCGCAATAATATTTCCCATATCCCCATATAGGTTCAAAAGTTTGGGATAAAGATGTCCTATAGATAATTTCAAACTTCCCTCTTTCATGCCTTTATTATATCACAATAATCGTGTTACAATAAAAATATGATAGACACACATACACATATAAATATGCTGGAAAGCTTTACTGTAGAAGAAGCTCTAAAAAACGCAAAAGAAAACGGAATAAATAAACTTATAATTCCAACGGCAAATCCAAAAGATTTTCCAAGCGTTATGGAGCTGATTTCTAAATACGACAATGTATACGGAATGCTTGGTGTGCACCCCTCAGATGCCAAAGATTGGAATGACAACATAATCGAAGAAATTAAAACATTAGCAAAAAATAAAAAAATTGTTGCTATAGGTGAAGTGGGGCTTGATTATTACTGGGATAAAAGTTTTAATGAACTTCAAAAAGAAATTTTTATAAAACAAATTAAACTTGCAAATGAACTTAATCTTCCTATAGACGTGCACAATCGAGAAGCTCACAAGGATACTTTTGATATCTTAACAGAATACAATAAAGGATCAAAAGTTATAATGCATTGTTTTTCAGGCAGCGTTGAATTTGCAAAAAAATGCATAAAACAAGGCTGGTATTTAGGAATAGGTGGAGTTGTAACATTTAAGAATGCGATCAAGATGAAAGAAGTTGTAAAAAATATTCCGCTTGAATACATAATCCTTGAAACCGATACACCATACCTGACTCCTGTTCCTTACCGCGGGAAAGAAAATCAACCGGCATACGTAAAATATGTAGCAGAAGAAATTGCAAAAATTAAGCAAATACCTTTTGAAACAGTCAATGAGATTACAGAATCGAACGCAGAAAGAATTTTTAATTTATGAAAGAACGCTTAGACAAATACCTTACAGATTTAGGTTACTTTGAAACTAAAAGTAAAGCATCAGCAGCAATTTTAGCGGGACATGTAAAAATAAATGATGAATATATCACAAAAGCAGGATTTCAAATCAACCTCACAAAAGAATATGATATTGTTGTAAAATCAATGCCTTACGTTTCTCGTGGCGGATTTAAATTAAAAAAGGCTTTAGATGCTTTTAATTTTGACGTAAAAGATAGAATCTGCTTTGATGCTGGTGCATCTACAGGTGGATTTACAGATTGTTTATTGCAAAATGGTGCAAAATTTGTGTACGCAGTTGATGTCGGATATGGTCAACTAGATTGGAAAATTCGTTCTGACAAACGTGTCAAAACAATAGAAAGAACAAACCTAAAAATTTGTAATTTTTCAGATATTTATTCAGACGATGAGCCAATAGCTGACTTGCTTGTAAGCGATTTATCATTTATATCTCTGACAAAAGTTCTTGAGAATCTAAAAAAATTACTTAACCCAGATTTTCATGAAATGATTTGCCTTATAAAACCGCAATTTGAAGCCGGAAAAGAAAAAGTTGAAAAAGGCGGCGTTGTAAGAGATAAAAAAGTTCACAAAGAAGTTATTGAAAATGTTCTTAATTTTGCCAAAAGTCTTGATTATAACATAAAAGGTTTGACTTATTCATCAATTAAAGGGCCATCTGGGAATATAGAATATCTTGTTTGGCTTTCAACCGACAAATCAACTCAAGAAGCTTTTGATATAGAAGCAATAGTTAATGATGCTCACGAAAATTTAAACAACTAAACTTTTGGGACTGTAACTAATGGAGTTGCACCATACATATCTATATATTTAAAAAAGTTCAAAACAACTCCGGGCGGGAAAAAGTAATTATTGTTTGTCGGAGTAATCTTTAGCATAGAATGAGTTTTATCAACTTTGACAACACTTGCCAAATACTGCTTATTTACAGCGGTAAACAATATATACCCCGTTTTTGACTGCATTTCTTCAACAACAAAATTATTTGCATTTGCACTTGCAATAGCCATATAAAACAGTTTATCCTGTGGTAATATGTAAGTTCTTGTACATATATTAAAATTTACATTTTGCGGAGTTATTAAATTACTCAAAAGCAAACTGTCTTCAGCATAAACTTTAACATTGAATAAAAAACAAACTGCAATAAAAGCTATTACAAATTTTATTGTTCTTTCCATGATTCACCTACATTTATATCAATAACAAGAGGAACAGAAAGCGGTTGATTCAATTCCATCGCCTCTTTTACTAATTTTTTAACAAGTTCCAACTCAGATTTTAAAACTTCAACTACAAGTTCGTCATGAACTTGAATAATCATTTTTGATTTTAAATTATTTTCCTTTAACTTTTTCGAAAAATCAATCATCGCAATTTTCATCAAATCAGCTGCAGAACCTTGCATTGGCTGATTTATTGCTGCACGTTTTGCAAACTCTCTAATCATAGCATTTGAGCTTAAAAGTTCAGATGCTAAATAACGTTTACGCCCAAATATTGTTTGAACATAACCTTTTTCTTCTGCCTCTTTGACTGTACCCTCCATATACGCCTTAACATAAGGATAAGTCGCGAAATATTTGTTTATAAAGTCTTCTGCCTCAGCATTTGAAATTCCCAAAGCCTTTGCCAAACCATATTTACTTTGCCCGTAAATAATTCCAAAATTAACAGCCTTAGAATGATACCTCATCTCTTTTGTAACTTGCTCAACAGGCACATCAAAAACTTTTGAGGCAGTCAATGTATGAACATCAATTCCTGAATTAAAAGCTTCTAACAAATGTTTGTCTTGAGTAATATGAGCAAGAAGCCTCAATTCTATTTGAGAATAATCTGCTGACAAAATTAAGGCGTTTTCTTTATCTTCAGGAACAAATGCTTTTCGGATTTTATTCCCTTCTTCTGTTCTTATTGGAATATTTTGCAAATTTGGATTTGAAGATGACAATCTTCCGGTTGCTGTAACTGTTTGATTGTATGTTGTGTGGATGCGTCTGTCTTTTACATCAATCAAAGCAGGAAGCGCCTCTGTGTATGTAGATTTTAACTTCGCATATTTTCGATAATCCAAAATTAATTTAGCAATTTCATGTTCCTCAGCCAATTCCTCTAAAACTGCGGCATTTGTTGAATAGCTTGTTTTCCCGCGTTTTTTCTTAGCTTTCAAGCCCATTTTATCAAACAAGACTTCTCCAACCTGTTTTGGTGAATTTATATTAAATTTACACCCGGAAAGCTTAAAAATTTTTTCTTCAATATTAACAAGTTCCAAGTCCATTGACGATGTTAAAGAAGCAAGATACATCTCATCGACAGAAACCCCGTCATATTCCATATCCGCAAGCACAAATGTCAAAGGAACTTCAATATTATATAAAATGTCTAACTCTTTTTCATCAAGATCAGAACTCCAAAATTTTGCAAGTTCTAACATCGAAACAACTACATCACAAGCAAAAGCCAAAACACTTTCTAAAGGAGCGTCCTTAAATTTTATTTGTTTTTTCTTATCTTTTTCAAAAGGAGCAAATGGAGAAATTGCATGACTTAAATGCTCCATTGCTTGAATATCAAGCTCATGATTTCTTTGTGGGTCTTTTACGTAGCTTGCAAGCATTGTATCAAATACGATTCCCTTTGAAAAAATATCATAACATCTCAAAACGTTATAAAGACTTTTTGCGTTATGAGTAACCTTTTTGATTTTCTCATCCTCGAAAAATGGTTTTAATTTTTCTAATACATCTTCAATACGTAATTGATTTTCTAAGTTTGAATGATTTAGAGGAATATAAAAACTTTTATAACTTGCTTCACCATCATTGCACAAAATCCTATCACCTGCACTGATATTAGGATTTAATGTAAAAGATATCCCAATAATTTTTGCACGAACAGCACTTGAAATATCTGCGTAAACATTGAATGCTACACAAGTTTGTTTCGACAAAATATCAACTAGGTCTTGAAAATCAGAGCTATCGACTATCAATTTATTTTCACTTACAAATTCTGAATTTTTATTTATTTCATCATTTACAGCCTCAGAGAAAAATCCTAATTGACAAGAATCTCCTTTTGCCTCTTTGACAATAGGAGCTGCTTTTTCAACCTTGTCAAAAGAATACATAATTTCATTTATATTTTTTATAAATGTATAAAACTGCATCTGTTTCAAATAATCTGTAACAACAGATATAGGAGGCAATTCAACTTTTGTCTTTTCAAAATCAAAATCAATATCAAGATTTCTTACAATTGTTGCAAGATATTGACTCATTTTGGCCTGTTCTTTCCCTGAACATATTTTTTCTCTAACAGCTTTTTCAGGAATATTTTCACAATCCGCTAAAACATTATCAAGCGTTCCATATCTTGCAAGAAGTTTTTGAGCAGTCTTTTCGCCAATTCCTTTTACACCGGGAATACAATCTGATGTATCACCTCTTAGGCCTTTATAATCAATAACTTGATTTGGATAAACACCTAATTTTTCATAAATCTTATCCCAATTGTATTCAACAAGTTCACCTTTAGATGGCAAAATAACCTTTACACAACCATCTTTGTCGACAAGCTGAAAGGCATCTTGATCACCTGTTAAAATTAAAACTTTATGTCCAAGTTCGCATGCTTCACGAGAAATAGTCCCGATTACATCATCAGCTTCATAACCTTCTTTAGTATAAATAGGAATATTAAAAGCTTTCAACCCTTCAAATATAAGCCCCATCTGGACTTGCATATTATCAGGCATAGCCTCACGGTTACTCTTATAATCGCTATATGTTTCAGTTCTAAACGTACGATGACTAACGTCAAAAGCGACAGCAATTGCATCAGCTTTTAAGTTATCATTTTTTAAAAGATCAAATATTGCTTTAAAAAAGCCATATACAGCCCAAGTTGGAGTTCCATCAGATGTCCTCATATTGGAACGTTCAAGAGCATAATACTGCCTAAAAGCAAGCGCATGCCCATCTATTAAAATTAATGTTTTACTATTCCCCATAAGTATATTTTTTCATAAATACATACATTTTACAAATATGTTAAGCAAAATTTTTTATTAAAAAAGCGGATTTAAAATCCGCTTTTCTATGCTGTAATTTCTTTATCTTGACTTTGTGTCGGAAGCTTTACCACTTCTGCATTTTTCCTATTCCTAACCATATCTGCTGTAACAACGAATTTTTTGATATCAGCTTTTGTCGGAACATCATACATTACATCAAGCATAATTTCTTCAACAATAGATCTCAAAGCCCTTGCACCAGTTTTACGTTTAATAGCTTCTTGAGCGATTAAATCAATAGCTTCCGGTTCAAATTCAAGATCCACACCATCCATTTCCAACAATGCTTGGTATTGTTTTAATACTGCATTTTTTGGCTCTGTCAAAATCATTTTCAAAGTTTTTTCATTCAACTGATCCAAAACAGCATAAACAGGAACACGACCGATAAATTCAGGAATCATACCAAACTTCAAAAGATCTTCAGGCTGCAATTTCTTTAACATTCTTGCAGCAGCAGCTTCTTTTTCAATTTGAGTCATTGGAGCCTTAGCACCAAATCCAACAGAAGTTCCTTCACCAGCTCTGCGTTCAACGATTTTTTCCAAACCTACAAACGCACCGCCGACAATAAATAGAATATTTTTAGTATCAATTTCAATAAATTCCTGATGAGGATGTTTTCTTCCACCCTGAGGTGGAACATGAGCTACAGTACCTTCAATCATTTTTAACAAGGCCTGTTGAACACCTTCACCTGATACATCACGAGTAATAGATGTATTTTCAGATTTTCTTGAAATTTTATCAATTTCATCTATATAAATAATCCCGCGTTCAGCCTTTGCAGAATCAAATTCAGCATTTTGATAAAGACGAAGTAAAATATTTTCAACGTCATCACCAACATAGCCGGCTTCTGTCAAAGTTGTCGCGTCTGCAACAGCAAATGGGACATCCAACATTTTAGCAAGTGTTTGCGCTAACAATGTTTTACCTGAACCTGTAGGACCTACAAGCAAAATATTTGATTTTTGAATTTCGACAGAATCCTTATCATTATCTTTATTGTGTTTTAATCTTTTGTAATGATTATAAACAGCAACAGACAAAACTTTTTTTGCATCATCTTGACCAACTATATATTCATCAAGATAAGCCTTAATTTCATGAGGCTTTGGAATCGGTTTTTCATCATTTGAAGTTTCAGATTCTGCACCTTCTTTATCTTTATTTTCAAAGAATTCTTCATCAAGGATTTGATTACACAAATCAACACATTCATCACATATATAAACCTCTGGACCTGCGATTAATTTTTTTACTTGATCCTGTGATTTACCGCAAAATGAACATTTTAATCTGCTATCATCATGTTTTACCATATTTTATACCAAGCCACAGACAGAAAACCTTATTTAGTCTTTACTATCTGAACTAGCTATTCCTTTCTTTTTTACTACTTGATTGCATCACGTGATATAACTTTATCAATCATACCGTATTCTAAAGCTTCTGACGGAGTCATGATATAATCACGGTCTGTATCTTTTTCAATCTTTTTAATTGATTGGCCTGTATTAGAAGCTAAAATTTCATTTAATGATTTTTTAATTCTGATAATTTCAGCTGCTTGAATTTCGATATCAGTTGCCTGACCTTGAGCGCCACCAAGAGGTTGGTGAATTAGAACTCTTGAATGAGGCAATGCCATACGTTTACCTTTTGCACCTGAAGATAACAAGAATGCACCCATTGAAGCTGCCTGTCCTAAACAAATAGTAGAAACATCAGCTCTAATATGCTGCATTGTATCATAAATTGCAAAACCTGCTGTAACACTTCCTCCCGGGCTATTTATATAAAGCATGATATCTTTTTCCGGATTTTCACTATCTAATAACAATAACTGGGCTACAACTAAATTTGCAACCATATCATCAATAGGGGTTCCCAAAAAAATAATTCTTTCTCTCAACAATCTTGAAAAAATGTCGAAAGAACGTTCGCCTCTGCTTGATTGTTCAATTACTACAGGTACAAAGCTCATCTTTTTTATCCTTTCTTTAATAATTAAATTATAAACTATAAATATAAAATAGCAAAGATGTGCCTGAAATAAATCAGGCACATATATTAGATTTTTTACTACTTAATTTCAACAGTATTGTTTTGAATTAAGAAATCTCTTACCTTATCATTCAAAGCTTGCTGAGAAATTGATGTTAAAACTTCAGGATTTTTGCCAAGTTGTTTTAATAAATCTTGTGGTTTCATACCGTAAGCTGCACCTAATTGAGCAAATTTAGCTTCGATATCTTTTGATTCAAGTTTTATATTTTCATCTTTTGCAATTTTATCAATTACTAATGAATTTTTAATTCTTGTTTTAGCATCTTCATGAAGATTTTTTGTCAATTCATCTTCGCCTTGAGATTTAACTAAAGTTTCCCAAGTAATACCTTGAGCAGCAAGTCTTTGTTTGTATTCTTCTTTCAAAGATTCAACTTCTCTTTCAATCATTGTTTCAGGAATATCTACTTTTGAAGAATCAATTACAGCCTTGAATACTTCATTTTCAGAATTTTGTTTGTTAGTTCTTTCTCTTTGAGTATCAAGATATTTTTGGATATCTGCTTTTAAATCATCAACAGTCTTGAATGGTCCAACTTTTTGAGCAAATTCATCATTCAATTCAGGCAATTTCTTTTCTTTAATTTCATTGATTTTGATTTTGAAAGTTGCAGGTTGACCTTTCAATTTTTCATCAGGATAATCTTCTGGGAAGTTTACTTTAATTTCAAATTCATCATTCAAATTTTTACCTACTAATTGTTCTGCAAAACCCGGGATGAAATTTGAATGAGCTAAATCTAATGGATAATTTTTAGCATCTCCGCCTTGAATTTTTTCACCATTGCAATATCCGTCAAAATCAATTACAGCAATATCTGTATCTTTTGTTGGTCTGTCAATAACAGTTTCTTGAGTTGCATATTGATTTAATAAATTGTCAATTGATTTTTGCATTGCATCTTCTGCAACAGGAGAATCTTTTACTTCAAGTTTCAAATCTTTGTACTGACCAAGAGTTACTTCCGGTCTCAATTCAGCTTTTGCAGTAACTGTCAAATCTTCACCGATATTAAAGTTATAAGATGTAATGTATGGTTGAGAAACTAAATCAAGTTTGTTATCAACAACAGCTTTATTAATAGCTTTTGGCATCAAGTTTTCAATAGCTTCTTGTTTAATTCTTTCAGTTCCAACATGTCTTTCAACTACAGAACGTGGAGCTTTACCTTTTCTAAAACCATCAATATTTACATATTGAGAAATTTTTCTAACTGCATTGTTGTAAGCATCTGCTGCATCTTTAGCAGGGATTGTAATATTTAATTTTACAACATTTTCTTTTTCATTTTCTAAAGTTACTTTCATATTTTTATCCTTATATTAATTAATACATCTTTTTAAATCATACTTCAAAAAAGAATTTCTGCAAGTTTTCATCCCTTACGCACTAGATTTTTTATTTTTGTTATAAAATAAATAACATGGTTAGAATTATTAATAACAAAAACGTAAAAACTCTTGCGCATATTACTTATAATGTTCTAAGATTACAAGAAAAATTTACAAGCATAGCAGAATTCAACAATCCAGGTCTTTCTCCTTGCATATATGTTCTATGGCATAAAAACCAATTTTTAATCCATGGAATAAGAGATAGAAAAAATCTTAGTGTTTTAATAAGCACATCCATCGATGGTGAAATTGTTACAGGAGTTTGTGAAAAATGGGGATTCAAGGTAATTAGAGGGTCATCCGGCAAAAAGGGTGCAGTTGAATCGACAATGCAGATGCTAACAAAATTAAAAAATGGAGAATGTGTTTCCATAATGGTTGACGGCCCACACGGTCCTTTATACAAAGTTAAAAACGGAGCAGTAAAACTTGCTCAAATGTCAGGGGCACCAATAGTTCCTGTGCATTGGTACTCTCCACAAAAGACATTTATATCACTACCCTCTTGGGATAAAATGAAAACACCTCTGGGATATTGCAAAATTTTAAATATATACGGGAAACCAATATATGTTAATGAAAATGCTAGTGAACAAGAGCTTGCAGATGCTAAAGAAAATATTAGAAACCAACTTTTTGAAATAGAAAAAAATGAAAAAGAATATTATAATGAGGCTTTAAAACAAAAGTTATGGGACAAAAAACACTAAATATATCAGCTATTCAAATGTGTTCAAAAATCGCAGACACAGAAGCTAATATAAAAAAAGCTGAAGATTTAATAAAAAGGGATATTAAAGAAACAGATGTAATAGTTCTTCCGGAAGTATGGACTTGTGGATGGTCACCTAAACATTTTCAAGAAACGGCAGAAAAAATTTCTGAAAGCAAAACTATAAACTTTCTGTCGAATATTGCAAAAAAGTATAACTGCTGGGTTATAGGTGGAAGTTTTATCACAAATCAAAATAATCATTTTTTTAACACCTGTCCTGCTATTAATCCCAAAGGAGAACTTATTGCAACATATTCAAAAAATCACCTTTTTTCATACTACGGATCTGATGAAGGTAAATATGTTGAAATAGGTGAATCGCCTGTTATGGTAGATATCAATGGAATCAAAACAGGTCTTACAATATGTTATGATATTAGATTCCCGGAAATCTACAGAGCATATAGAAAAGCCGGAGCAGATTTATTTATAAATTGTGCAGCCTGGGGCTTAAAAAAGCCTATTCCTTGGGAATGCATGACTCGTTCAAGAGCTGTAGAAAACCAAACTTTTATGGTAGCTTTAACACAATCCGGCTATATAGAAGATGATGAATGGAATATAGGACATTCTAGAATAATTGATTACAAAGGTGAAACAATATCTGAAATTAAAGATCAAAAAGAAGGCGCTATGCAAGCTAGATTGAACTTTAATCCTATGTACAAATTCAGAAAAAAATGTACATGTATGAATGATATAAGATCAAATTACGAGGTTAAATGTGTATGAAAAAATTATTATTAAACCTTTTATTATCCTTGGCTGTGATATTATCAATCCAAACAACTTCACAAGCAAATCAAATTGACAAAACAATATCTAATTCAGGAATTAACAAAGGTTCAATTTCTGTTTCGGTTAAAGATACACACACCGGCAAAACTGTTTATAAACTAAACGACAAAAAGCCATCAATGCCTGCATCAACTCTTAAACCTGTAACATTAGCAGCTTCTATTGATACACTTGGAAAAAATTATGAATTTTCAACTAAACTTTATAAAAATACAAATAATGAACTTATTTTCTTATTAAGCGCAGACCCATTTCTAACATCAAATGATATTAAATATCTTATAAAAACAGCTAAAGATAAAAAAGTTATTTCGCCAAAAAACATTTATATAGATAACTATATATTCGACAGCACAGAATGGGGTGAAGGATGGCAATGGGATGACGATTTAAATCCTCTGATGCCAAAATTTAGTTCATACAATCTTGATAACAATTTGCTAAATATAATTATTTCACCTACTAAAAAAGACGCCCCAGCATACATTTATGTGACAAAATTTTATCCGACAATATTTATGAATCTTGTAACAACAGGGGATAAAAATGATATACATTTAAGCAGAAATAACCATATTTCACCTGACATAATTAACGCAGAAGGAACAGTAAAAGATCAAACAACAGTACAAATCCCAATAAATCATCCCAAAAGATATTTTATATTAAGACTTGAAGAAGCAATCCGAAATGAAAAAATGGAATATTACGGAAATTTTACCCAAAAGAAATTACCAAAATCAAATGTCTACCTTGTCGCACAAGTCAATCATCCTATAACGGATGCTATAGACCCAATTTTGAAAGAAAGCAATAATTTCGTTGCAGAAACTGTCTTTAAAGCTGCAGGTGCAAAATTTGTAAACAATACAGGTTCTCTTGAGAATTCTGTAAAAATGTTAAAATCATATTTGAAAAAGATCGGTGTTGATGATTCCGATATAAAAATTGTAGATGGTAGTGGAGTTTCTAAAAACAATATAGTGACAGCAGACTTTATGAGCGAATTTTTAGTAAAAAAATCTAATGACTCTGATTTTAAAAACTCATTACCAACCTCAGGTGAAGGTACATTAGAAAACAGAATGCTTTATTTCAAGAATAATTTACATGCAAAAACAGGAACTTTATCTGATGTCAGCTGCATCGCAGGTTATATAACTTCCAGAAGCGGAAAAACATACGCTTTTGACATCATGATAAATGATCCAAAAACCAAAGTATCTGATAAAAAATCTCTTGAAGAATATATCTTAAGAGATATTTATTCTAAATACTAAGAATGTTTTTGATTATAAATCATTCTTGCAATTGTTCCTACAGCACCTGCAAGTAATCCTACAATTATAGCCGATTGAGCTCTTGCTTTTGGGAGGGATTCTTTAATCGTTCTGTAATAATCATCTAAATCAGGGGATTTTAAAAATTCTATAAGTTTTTCTTCTGCTGCGTTTTTTGCTGCCGCTTCAGAAATCGCCTCTCTTGCCTTTACAATCGCATCACGTGCAATTTTTTGAGCGTCCGTAGCCTTAACCATATTTTGCTGCGGTAACGATTTTTCAAACACATCAGGTTTAATTGTTAATAACTGCTCCAGATTATATTTTCTGGGTGCAAGAGCATACCCGATACCTGCTCCTACAACTGCAGACATTGCACCAACTTCAAAGGTTGTAACCGTAGTACTTTGACTCATAATTACCTCCTAATATCTTAAAAACACTAAACCAAATACATTTTTACTCGAAGACAATCATTTTTGTTGCTTTTTTAGTTAATAATTTACATCTCGTAACAATTATGAAAACTCATATAAATATGTTATTATAGAAGAACACAGGAGTAAAAAAATGGAGCCATTCGTAACTATCATAACACCCACGCATAATTTATTAGAGAATAATCTGGCTGACGATTTTAACCTTTTGGTAAAATTAATAGATTTGCAAACTTACCCGAATATAGAACATCTTGTTATTGACAACATGTCAAACGACGGAACTATTGAATTGCTAAAAAGCTACAAAAATTTAGGATTTTTCAATTTCTATTCAGAAAAAGATACAGGTAAATTTGACGCATATAATAAAGGGATTATGAGAGCGAAAGGGAAATATGTTACATTTTTAAGTTGCGACGATTTTATCCATGACATTACTTCAATTTATGACATTGTTAACCTTATGGAAGCAAATAATGCAGATTTTTCTTTTGCACCGGCCTATTGCAGACATCCTCAAGGCTTTGTGTTTTTATTTGTACCTGCTATGCACACAGCCTTTCAAGTATTACCTTGTGCAAGACAAGCAATGTTTTTCAAAAAATCAATGCTTGAAAAAGAAAACTTCTTTGATGACAAATTCAAACTGCTTGCAGATTATGATTTGATTGTAAGAATTATGTTAAAAAGATACAAACCGGTTTACTTTGATACAAATTACGTAACATATAAATTAGGTGACAAAGTTCAACAAAATCCGCAAAAAGCAGAAGCTGAAACCAAAGCTATTTTTAATAAAAATTATAGAACAATGTATCCTCTAAATGAAGATATATTAACCAGAATGGCAGCATTATCGGAATTTCCAAAACCTTTACTTGAAAAGCTTTCAACTTATTTTCCTCCAGAAGATAAAGAACTGTTTTTTGAAAGATGTGAACAAATTCATAAAATAAGATTACAAGCGGCGCAAAACAGGCAACAATAATTCGTTTGTAAATAATTCCTTAAGAATTTGCAAATTAATCTTTGTGTCGTATGATATTAATAGTATTAGATAAGATTAGATTAGGGTATAAAAAATGACAGAACAAAAAGTTGCAGTAATTGGCTGCGGTGTATGGGGAAGAAATATTGTCCGTAATTTCTATAATTTAAATGTACTTGATACTGTTTGTGATATTGATGAAGAAAATTTGAAAAAAGTCACAGAACAATATCCTGGAGTTAAAGTTACAAAAGATTTTCATGACATCATAAACAACAAAGAAATTACAGGAGTATGTGTTGTAACTCCAAGCCATACACATTATAAAATGGTTAAAGCAATGCTTGAAGCCGGTAAAAATGTTTATGTAGAAAAACCAATTTCAACCGTTGCCGAAGAAGCAAGAGATTTATCACAACTCGCTCATGATAAAGGTCTTGTTCTTATGGTTGGACACTTGCTTTTATACCACCCTGCAGTAAATCGTTTAAAAATGCTTATTGAAGAAGGTGCTTTAGGTAAAATTATTTATGCACAAAGCGACAGATTAAATGTAAACTATTTTAAAAATGACAGAAGTGTAATGTGGGATTTGGCACCGCATGATGTGTCTATGATTAGTTACGTTACAGGGAAAGCTCCTTTGCATGTAATCTCTGCAATCGGATGTTCTTCTGAGCAAAACGAAATTATGGATATTACACATATTGGTATCCAATTTGAAGATGGCGTTATCGGGCATATTTCAGAAAGCTGGATTACTCCGAGAAAACATGTTCAACTTCTTGTTAGAGGGACTAGAGCTACTGCAATTTTAGATGATACAGTTCCTGAAAACAAACTTGTTATCTATGATAATTTCGTTAAAGACAATTCTCAAAATATTAAACTTGACTATTTGGAAATTGAGCCTTTAAAACTTGAATGTCAACATTTTATCAGCTGCTGTGCAACAGGTAAAAAAGCTCGCTCAGATGGTGACAACGGATTTATGGTAACGCAAATTCTTGAAGAAGCTGAAAAAATTATGCTTGGTGATAAAGTAAAAAAACTTGATGAAGTTAATTTTGCATTATCAAGAACCAAAAAGTAAAAATAAGAATTGAAAAGAGGCATCAATGAATATTAAAAATAATCTGGCAAATATCGTTTCTATATCAAGAATTTTTGTAGCTTATGCTGCAATAGCTCTTCTTTATGAAAAAACAACTTGGGCATATTTAATTGCATTTGTATTAACAATAGTTGCGTTTTCAATGGATGGGCTTGACGGATATTTAGCAAGAAAACTCAATCAATCATCTGAATGGGGTTCTGTACTTGATATCCTAGGTGATAGAATTGTTGAAATATCATATTGGACAGTATTTGCAGTAATGGGTTGGATTAATATTTTATTTCCTCTTGTTTGCGTTGCAAGAGCATTTACTACAGACGGAATTAGAAGTGTTGCATTATCTCAAGGAATGACCGCTTTTGGAGATAAATCAATGCAATCAACTGCTTGGGGAAAATTTATTTGCGCATCAAGATTTATGAGAATAAGCTATGCAGTTGCAAAAGTTTTGGCATTCCTCCTTTTAATAGCTGTCAATACTCCTGGAATGGAACTTTGGGAAGGAACTCCAATCTTGCATATTATCACAATGATTTTTGCTTGGGCTGCAATTATTTTCTGCGTAGTCAGAGCAATTCCTGTAGTCGTTGAAAGCCCAAAATTATTCAATAAGGATTAATTCAAAATGGCAAAACTTAATATTGTTTTATATGAACCTGAAATACCTCAAAATACAGGTAACATTGCAAGATTATGTGCTTGTACAGGAGCTAGTCTTTATCTTGTCGGGAAACTTGGATTTTCACTATCTAGCAAATATACAAAAAGAGCTGGATTAGACTATTGGGATAGTGTTGATATCCATAAAATTGATGCAATGGATGAATTGCTAGAAGCAAATAAAGATGCTAATTTTTATTATCTGACCACAAAAACTAAAAAATTATATACAGACATAAAATTTCAAGATGGTGATTTTATTGTTTTTGGGCCTGAAACAAGAGGGTTGCCTGATATTTATGTAAAAGATAAAAATGCATTAACAATCCCTATGAAAGATGGTCAAAGAAGTCTAAATCTATCAAATTCAGTAGCAATAGTTGCTTATGAGGTAATTAGGCAAAATGGGTTATAAACTTCCAAAACTTCCTCAAAGACCTGAAAATTCAAATAAAGGGACTTTCGGGAAAATATTAAACGTATCCGGTTCTGAATACATGACAGGAGCAGCTTATCTATCATCCGTTTCGGCTTTAAAAGTAGGTGGTGGATATGTAGAACTTGCAAGCCACGAAAATGCATTAAGAGTAGCTGCATCACATACTCCGGAAATTGTACTTGCCCCAACCAATAAAATTCCTGAAGTAATAAATAACTCAACGGTATTACTAATTGGCTGCGGCTTATCAACAACAGATGAAGCAGTAAATTTATTTAAAAATACAATTTCGTTAGCAAAAAATCTCCCAACAGTAATTGATGCCGACGGATTAAATATTTTAGCTAAAAATTACGTAGAATTACCACCAAATACAATATTAACCCCACATCCTAAAGAAGCTTCCAGATTATTAAACTGCAGCTTAGAAGAAGTTTTATCAGATATGGAATTATCCGCAAAAAGAATTTGTAAACAATACAATTGCATAGCTGTATTAAAATCACACAAAACAATTGTAACGTCACAAGACGGGAAAATTTATCACAATAACACAGGGAATAGTGCTCTTGCAAAAGCAGGAAGCGGAGATGTATTAGCTGGCATGATTGCAGGTCTTTTAGCTCAAAAAATGCAACCATTTGATGCCGCAGTACTTGGGGTTTATCTACACGGTCTTGCAGGAGATTTGGCAAAAAAAGACCTGACTGCTTATGGTGTTTTGGCTTCAGATACAGTCAGATACATTCCTTATGCTATAATGAGTATAATATAATATTAAAACCTTTTTCAGATAATTTTCTTTTTTCTCATTGTATTTATAGGAAAACCATTATATATTTTTTATTAACAAAATACACAAATTTTGACAAAAAATAACACACAATATTTAGGTTAATCAATTAGCAATCTTGCCTAAGATAACTCTTTTTTTTGCCCCTGTACAAGAAGGAAGATTGCTCGGAATATTATAATAATTACAGTAACCCAAAAGGGCAAATGCCATAACCTCTTTAAAATTATTTGATATACCGTAAGCTTCATGAGTTTTTAAATCAATATGTTTTGGCAGATAATGACGCAAATATTTCATTAATGTAGGATTATATGCACCCCCACCGCCAATAATTACTTCTTTTACATCAATATCAGGGTAAATAAATCTTTCATAAGATGTTGCAATAGTTTTTGCAGTAAGAGCTGTCGCAGTAGCCACAATATCTTCAGGCTTTTTAGGGCCAAATCTTAGAGCATTTTCTATATATTCAGCAGAAAAATATTCTCTGCCTGTAGTTTTAGGTGGAACTTTAAAATAATATTCATCTTGCATAAGGCATTCAAGCCAACTTTCGCAAACCTTGCCTGAATCTCCAATTTCCCCGTCTTTATCATAAGGCTTTTTGAAAAATTTATTAACACAATAGTCAATCATAATATTTCCAAGTCCTGTATCAAATCCAAAAGTTGGAAAATCTTTTGATATTACAGTAACATTAGAAATTCCGCCAATATTTTGCACTAATAAATTTTTCTTTAATGGCTTGAACCATTTTTCATCAGCGAAACAAACTAAAGGGGCACCTTCTCCACCTGCTGCGATATCAGCTTCTCTAAAATTTGATATAGTTAAACAACCTGTTTCTTGAGCGATTACAGCACTCTCACCAATTTGTAATGTACTTTTTAAAGAAATTTTATCTAATTTTTCATCAATAGGAAAATGAAATATAGTCTGACCATGACTTGCTATAAAATCAGGTTTGCCATGTTCTGATATCAAAACTTTACAAGCTTCAGCAAAACAATGACCAATGACAAAATTCATCTGACAAATATCTTTAACCGAAACATTTCCTGAAAAAAGTTGAAAAATTTTAGCCCTGATATGTTCGGGATATTTATAATTAATACCGGAAATAAGCTTTACCGACATATCCGGATGAACTTCACATAAACCGGCATCAATACTATCGCATGATGTTCCTGACATAAGACCAATAACAAGTTTTGTTTCTAACTCTTCCATAGACTATATAATATAAAAAAGCTTGCATTTTCGCAAGCTTTTAAAATACAACTATCCTCCAGCCCCTTAAAATTTCTTTAATTCTTTTTCTTAAATCTCCTAAA
>CALVGY010000008.1 GCA_944327215.1 Candidatus Gastranaerophilales bacterium
GCTAAACAGTGCAGCAGTTAGAATTAGTTATTTGTGGCAAAACTAAGATGAGTATAAAAAATTGTCAGAAATAAATCGTATAAAGCATGATGATTTACATAACCCTAACGATTTTAAAAATAATTTAAAAAGGTATTACGACAAGAAATATGATTTTATCCCGCAGAATAGAGGTGTTTTATGAAAATAGGTATAATGCAGCCGTATTTTTTCCCGTATATAGGTTATTGGCAGTTGATTAATGCTGTTGATAAGTATGTAATTTATGATGACGTAAATTATATTAAAAATGGTTGGATTAATAGGAATAATATTTTGTTAAATGGGCAAAAACATCTTGTTACGTTACCTTTAGATGGCGCCTCGTCATTTGAGTTGATAAAAAATATAAAGATTACATCTAATCAAAAAGTTAAGGAAAAATTGCTTAGAACAATAAAAAATTCATATTTAAAAGCACCATATTTAAACGATGTTTTTCCGATTACTGAAAAAACTGTTTTATATGAAAATTGTGAGATTGCAAGTGCAATAGAATTTTCAATCAGAAAAATTGTGGATTATCTGAATATTGATACAGAAATTATATTATCTTCCAATTTGTCAAAGGATAACAATTTGAAAGGGCAAGATAAAGTTATTGATATTGTAAAAGCTTTGAATGGTGATGCGTATATTAATGCAATCGGCGGTCAGGAATTGTATAGCAAGGAAGATTTTGCAAAAGAAAATATCAGGTTAAATTTCTTGAAAACCAAAGATGTAAAATATAAACAATTCAATAATGATTTTGTACCAAATTTGTCAATTATAGATGTAATGATGTTTAATTCTCCGGAAGTTATAAGGGAAATGCTTAATGATTATGAACTCTTGTAAGGAAATAGGCGGTTATTTCGGATTAGAAATGAACCCGTTAAAAACTTATAAATTTGATGAAGATGCTTTGCTTTTTAATACGGCAAGGAATTGTTTGCGATATGTTATAAGAGCATTTAATATCAAGGAGATTAATATCCCTTATTATACTTGTCCTGTTGTTTGGCAATCAATTCAAAAGGAAAATTGTAAGATTAAGTTTTATCATATAGGTAAAGATTTTCTGCCTCAAAGTGAATTTAGAGAGAATGAATTTATTTTGTATACGAACTATTTTGGAGTTTGTGCTAAAAATGTAAAACAATTGGCTAAAAAATATAAAAATCTTATAATTGATAATGCTCAAGCTTTTTATATGCCTAAATACGGGATTGCATCTTTTAATTCTGTAAGAAAATTCTTCGGTGTTTCTGATGGGGCAATATTATATTGTGATAAAAAATTTGAGGGGGATTATTCAGTTGATACATCTTACGATCGTTTTTCTCATTTGTTAAAACGAATAGATGTTGCGGCATCATTTGGTTATTCTGATTTTTGTACAAATGATGATTCATTGGGGGATGAGCCTATCAAATATATGTCAAATTTAACAAAGGCTATTTTGTCTTGTGCGGATGTTGAAGGTGCAAAACAAAAAAGATTACAGAATTATAAAACATTGCATGAATTTTTGAATTGTACAAATGAATTAGATATAAATCTTGATATTGATGATGTCCCAATGGTTTATCCATATCTTGTAAGAGATGAAAATTTAAAACAAAGGCTTATCAAAAATAAGATTTATGTAGCTACTTATTGGAATCCTTTGCCTGATGAATATATGGAAGGTATTTTTCAAAAATATCTTGTTCCGCTGCCAATAGATCAGCGTTATGCTAAAATAGATATGGAAAAAATAGTTGAGGTAATAAATGGCAAAAATTAATGTTTTAGTATTTCCTGCCGGAGAAATAAATTCAATTGAACTTCATGATGCACTTTCAACTTGTGTAAATATTGAGTTATATGGAGCTTCATCAATAGACAGGCATGGTGAATATGTTTTTAAAAATTATATTTCAAATGTCCCAATGATAAATGCTTGTGACTTTTTTGAAAAATTTAATGAATTACTTGGAAAATACAATATAGATGTAATCTTTCCAACGCATGATACTGTTGCGATGTTTTTTGCGCAAAATTCAGATAAGATAAATGCAAAAATTATTGCAGCAGATAAAAATACTGCAGAAATATGCAGGGATAAAGAAAAAACTTATGAAGTTTTGCAGGGTGAAGAATTTTTGCCAAAGGTATATAAAAAGATAGAAAGTTATCCTGTTTTTATAAAGCCAAAAGAGGGTCAAGGAGCTGTTGGTGCAAAGCTTTTAAAATCTGAAGAGGATATCCCTAATGTAGATTTGGATGAATATGTAATTTGTGAATATTTGCCTGGAGAAGAATACACTGTTGATTGTTTTACTGATTTTCAAGGGGCATTGAAAGTTGTTTCTCCTCGTTCAAGAAGACGTCTTTTAGCCGGTGTTTGTGTGTCTGGTAAGACAGAAAAGCTTACAGATGATATTAAACAAATTGCCACAAAAATTAATTCAAAATTGAAATTTAATGGTTTGTGGTGGTTTCAGATTAAAAAAGATGTTTCCGGAAATTGGAAATTACTTGAAGTTTCTACAAGATGTGCAGGTACAATGTGTTTGACAAGAGCAAGGGGGTTAAACTTACCGCTTATGAGTGTTTATAATGCTCTTGGGTATGAGGTAAAATCTTTTGCAAATGACATTGAAATTACAATGGACAGAACTTTAATTTCGCGTTATAAAACTGATTACAAATATGATACTGTATATTTTGATTTTGATGATACATTAATAATAAATGATAAAGTTCATTTACCTGCTGTCAGATTTCTATATCAGTGCAGGAATTTAGGTAAATATGTTGTATTATTGACAAAACATGAAAAAGATATTTATGAAACTTTAGAAAAATACGCGGTTTCTCCAAAGTTATTTTCAGAAATTGTTTTAATCTCTCAAAATGATGAAAAAACAGATTATATAACGAATTCTGCAACTTCAATTTTTGTTGATAATGCATATCAGGAAAGAGTAAAAGTTCATGATAAATTTAAAATACCGGTTTTTGATGTTGATGGATTAGAAGTTTTGCTGGATTGGCGATACTGATTGTTTGTAATTAATGATACACATGTACTAATTTTATAAAATTTTAATTAGAAAGGAATATAGAGTTTATGAAAAGAATATGTTTATTTGCAGGTTATAATTATAATAATAAAATTGCGGATTATGTAGTTGATTATTTGCAAGAATTATCTAAATATGCAGATATATATTATTTATCTGATGGCTCTTTAGATGAAAAACAACTTGGGCTAATAAAGCCATATGTTAAAAATGCCTGGATACTAAATCATAAAAAATATGATTTCGGTTCATATTCTGAGTTAGCTAAAAATTTCGTTGGTTGGGATGAAATTGAGAAATATGATGAATTAATTCTTGCAAATGATTCTTGTTTTTGTTTGCAGACATTTGCAAAAGTCTTTGAAAAAATGGATTCAAAAAAATGTGATGCTTGGAGTTTAACTATTACAGACGAATTGAATATTTATAATAATTATTTGGTTGAAGATTATCTTTTCCGTAAAGAATTACATTCAGCTCTGTTCTGTTTAAATTCTTATTTTTTGGTATTGAGGCAAAGAGTAATAAAAGATAAAGATTTTCAGACATTTTTAAATAATGTAAAGAAAGAAAGTTCAAGAAAAGATGTTTGTATTAAATATGAAATGGGCTTAACCAGACTATTAGAAGATAAAAAATTTGTACTGAGTGCATTTGTTGATAAAATATATAATGAAGTTTTTGTGTATAGTAAAATCGCATTTAGCCTCCTAAAAGAGGGTTTCCCCTTGTTAAAGGTAAAAATCTTTACAGAAAATCCTGGTGGTGTAAAAAAACTAAATTCATATATCTCTATTGTTGAAAAGAACTTTAATCCAAAAATAAGAAAATATTTAACACATATTAATAAAGGTATTGTTTATAAGAAAAAATATAAAAGATTTTTAAAATTTTTAGAAAAAAATACATTTAAACGTATTCCATATCGTTATGAAATTAAAGCTATGTTTTCAAATTTTAGAATATCTAAAAAAGAAAAAGCATTACATGGATTTAAACCTATAGAGATAAAGGGTTATCATAAAATTCAAAAGAGTTTGATAAAAAATTATAAAAATAGTAAAAATATTGTTTTGTATTTTTCGATAGCACGAGATTTAATAGGTGGGGGAATGCTTTCAATAAATAGATTTGTTGAACATTCAAAAGATTTATCAAAAGAAATGAATTTTGATATTATCCTTAGTGGTTTGCCTGTCGGAAATGCCGCAATTCAACATTCAATGTTCAAGGATAGTATGCCAATGATTGATTTTAATTATATTGTTAAAAACATACATCCTGAGAATTTGTTATTGAACATTCCGGAAGCTTTTTTGATAGATTTTTTAAAACAACTTAATCCAAAACAAAAAATGTGGTTAAAAAGTATAAAAGGTTTACGTATTAATATTTTAAATCAAAATATAGAATTAATGCCGGCACCTTGTATTATTGAAAAGCTTTATGAATATACTCCTATGGTATCAATTTCTTGTGCGCATAAAAAATATTGTACCCAAAAATTTGCAAATGAATATTGTTGTCCATTGTATTTGTTACCTCCTTTTTTACCGGAATTTTACAGAACGGATTTTGCTGAAAAAGAAAATATAATAGTATTTTCTCCGGATAATGATATCCCATCATCTTCTTCTGTAACAAAAGAGGATATTATACAAAAATTATCAGATGAATTACCGGAATTTAAACTTGTGGAAGTGAATAATTTAACTTTGGAAGAATATAAAAAGTTAATCTCAAAGGCTAAGTATTCAATCACTTTTGGAGAAGGTTATGACGGATATTTCATTGAACCATACTTAAGTAATAGTTTAAGTTTTGCAGTTTATAACAGAGAATTTTTCCCTGAAGATTTTTCCAAATGTCCAAATATTTACGAATCTTGGGAAAGTTTGTATGAAAATATAGTTTCTGATATAAAAAAATATAATCAAGATATTGAATTGTACAATGCAACGCAAAAAACAGTTGAAAAATATATTGAAAAATATACCTCTTACGAAATATCAAAGAAATATTTAAAAGATTTTTATGATAATAAACCGACTTTTGTCCCTCAGATTTCTGAAGAAGTTTTATTTCCTATTATAAATGAACTAAAGGTAAGTGGTTTTGTATTCTATGATAATAAAGTTAAGACTCCTGACGGCTTAATTTTTATTAATAACCAAGGAGAATTTTATTCTGTTTTAGCTGAAGTTTATTTGAAACAAGATTATGGTGTCAAATTACAAGATAGTTTTGTATTAATTGATTTAGGTTTAAATGTTGGGGTAACTTCCTTGTATTTTAGTAAAAATTACACAAATTGTGAAAAGATATATGGATTTGAACCATTAAAACCAACTTATCAATTAGCTTTGCAAAATTTGGAATTTAACGCTGCTTACAAAAATAAAATACAAATAAAAAATGTTGGTTTGTCGGATGTATATGATACTCGTGAAGTAAATTATATTCCTGATTGGGCTTCAGGGGTATCGTCTGAGGATAATCCTTTCGAATCTGAGATGACAAGGTTGTCAATAAAAAAAGATGAAATCAGAAAGGAAACAATCCAAATTGTTCCTGCAAGTTCTGAAATTAAGCAAATTGTTGATGAAAATAAAGATAAACTAATAGTTATAAAATGTGATATTCAAGGTGCGGAATTTGAAGTTATAGAAGATTTGTATAAAAACAATTTGCTTGATAAGATAGATGTAATTCTATTGGAAACACATTTTAGAGACTCAAATATAATAGACAATTATTTGAAAGATGCTGGGTTTATTACATTTGACACAGTTGATTATATTCCAAATAATATTCATATGATATATGCTGTAAATACCAGAAAAACTTTATAAATAATTTGATCATTTATATATTTGCTTTATTTACTGTGCTTGTAGTATACTCAATGTAGAATTTATAAGTATCTAAATGAAGGCTGTATAATTGGAGATGAATAAAGCTTACAAATATAAAATTGGTATTCCCCGAGCAATGTCATATTATAATAATTATCCTTTTTATTTAGGATTTTTTAATTATCTTGGCATTGATGTCGTTTTGTCAGATAAAACTACAACAAAAATTATTAATGAAGGATCAAGCTATGTTGTTTCAGATACTTGTTTGCCTATAAAAGTTTATGTCGGGCATGTAATTAATCTTTTGGATAAAGGATGTGAATATATTTTTGTACCTTCTATTCAATCAACTGATTACAAAATTAATAATTGCAGCAAAATCAGAGGATTACCGGAAATTATCAGAAATGTTGTGAACCGTGATTTTGTTATGGTTGAGCCTACATTAGACAAGACTGAAAATATCGGTTTGTTGGATTTTTGCGAAAATATTGCTAATAATTTTGGAATTACTGATAAAAAAGAAATTAAAAAAGCTATTAAATTAGGTTTTGAATATTACAATAATTTCTTTGCAATGACTCAGAGCGGAGTTTCTTATAAAAAAGCATTAGAAAATATTGAAAATAAAAAGTTTGAGCTTGAAACTCAGGAGGTTGTAAAGCCTTTATCTGTTGTTATCATGGGGCATGGGTACAATCTTTTTGATGAACGGATTTCATTAAACATAATCAAAAAACTTGAACAGATGGACGTGAAAGTTTATACATCTTTAAATGTTTCTCACAAAGATTCTATAGATGCTATTGACAACCTTGGAGAAATTCAATATTGGGCAAATGAATTGGAATTAACCGGCACTGCTGCTTATTTCTTAAATAATAAGAAGGTCGACGGGATAATTGCTCTTTCGGCTTTTGGCTGCGGCCCTGATTCTTTGATGGTTGATGAAATAAGTTATCATTGCAAGGAACAAAATATGCCATTAATTCATTTAACGATTGATGAACATACTGGAGAAGCCGGTTTTATCACTCGTTTGGAGGCATTTGTAGATATGTTGATGAGGAAAAAGCGCGCATCACTATCTAAAAAATCTAAACCGATTAATGCAGTTGAAGCAGTTAAAAATGAAGAAAAAGAAGAAATTCTTACAAGTGCCGTAAAATAATGAAAGAAAAGTTTTTTTATTACAAAGGTGCAATACATATACATTCAAAATTTTCTGACGGAACAGGAGACGTTAATGAAATATCAAAAGCTGCAAAAGCTGCTGGTCTTGATTGGATTATTATAACTGATCATAATTCAATGGAGATAGAAGAAGGTATTTTAAACGGTGTTTGTGTAATCAAAGGGGAAGAAATTTCGCCGGAAAGATCCAATCATTACGTATCATTAAGTATAAATAATTGTATATCTCCGAATTGTGAAACTCAAAAGTATATAGACGCTGTAAGAGCTCAAGGTGGATTTGGTTTTGCGGCGCATCCTGATGAAGCTGAAAATCGGAAAAACAAAGCAAAACCTATTAGATGGACTGACAAAACGGTAATTCCTGATGGGGTTGAAATATGGAATTGGTTTTCTGATTGGGCAGATAATTTCAATGATAAAAATATTTTTCAAATTGCCTATGCTTACTTTTTCAGAAACAATCTTATTAAAGGTCCGCATTTTGAAACTCTTAAATGGTGGGATGATTTAAACAAAAATTCAGAAAATATTGTTCCTGCTATAGGCGGAGCTGATGCGCATGCCCTAAAAATTTCAAAATATATTTTACCTGTAAAAGTTTTTCCTTATGAATTCTGTTTTAAAACATTAGCAAATGTTTTGACGTTAAAAGAAAAATTACCAATATCATTTGAAAAGCAGAAAGAAATTATAATTAATGAGATAAAAAATGGTAATAATATAATTATCAACAGACAAGTAAGAGATGAAATTCCTTATATTTTTTGTTCTGATAAGCATATTTTTGTAAAACTTTCCGTCAAAGCCAAAATTAGAATAATCTGTAATGGTGTAAATATATATGAAAAAAAGTCAGATAATTTACAATTCAAAATATGTGAAAGCGGAAAATATAGAGTGGAAATACATTTAAAAAACAAGCCTTGGATTTATTCAAACCCTATAATTGTAAAATAGTTTTGTGTTAGTATTGTTTATATGAAAGCTTCAGAAAAATTTGAAAAAAATAAAATGGAAAACAAAATCCCCGCAAAGGATCGTGTGATTGCATGGCCAAGAATGGGCAGGATTGATATCCCTCTAAAAGCTCTTTTGGTATCGCTTGGAGCAAAAGTTGTTATTCCTCCGGCTAACAATAAAGAGGTATTAGAACTTGGTGTTCGCAACAGTATTGAGGGAATTTGTCTCCCATATAAGCTTAATCTCGCAAACTATATGATGGCTTTGGATAAGGGAGCAAATACTTTGATGATGTTTCAAGCTCCTGGGTCTTGTCGTTTGGGAAATTATACAAAAATGGCTCAAAAAACATTAAAATCAATGGGTTATGATTTTGATATGGTAATTTTTGACATGTACAAAAGCAAAATGAAACAAACTCTGCAAGCTTTCTGGCATGTTACCCATTGTATAAATCCGTTTAGATATTATAAAGGTTTCAGTCTTGGATTTAATAAGTTTTTTGCAATAGACACCGCTGAAAGACTGTTATTTTATACAAGACCAAGAGAAATTAATAAGGGTGATGCTGAAAAATGTTATGAAAAATGGTTGAAAATTACGGATGAAACCAATTCTATCTGGCAGGCTAAACGATTGAAAAAGAAAATTATTGAAGATTTCAAAAAAATTCCTATCGACAAGAATAAAGATGTGCCTGTAATATATTTGATTGGAGAATTTTTTGTTCTTTTGGACCCATATACAAATCAAAATATAGAAAAAGAACTTGGTGAAATGGGGGTAGAGGTTCAACGCCAAATTATGTTTGGAGATTGGCTGGAACATGTTTTGAAACCTTCAATTTTCTATAGAAAAGAATCACATAGAGAACGCTCTGTTAAATACGCGGATAATTATATGAAACGTGCAATAGGCGGAGAATGTATTGAAACTATAGGTGATACTGTTTATGCTGCAAAACACGGTATAGATGGGATAATACATATTTCTCCATTTTCTTGTATGCCTGAAATTGTTGCACAAAATATATTACCTAAAGTCAGCCGTGAAGAAAATATTCCTGTGATGTCACTTGTTTTGGATGAACAGACCGGTAAGGCAGGATATATAACTAGAATAGAAGCATTTGTTGATTTGGTTAAGAGAAAAAGAAGATTAAAAAATAATGTTTAACTGATGGATAGCTTTTATCAATCAACTCTTGACATATCACCTTAAAACCTTCATAATATTCATATTGAAAAGGAGAGGCATTATGAAAGAAGAATATACTAATTATCATAGACGCTGGTATGATAAAGATCCTGTTTTGTCACAAGCTGTTCAAACTCTTGAACATTCAGATGATGAAACGCAGATTAAAATTGCTTTGAATTTAATTAAAATAATAATTGAACATAATATTGAAAATGAAAAATTTGAAGCAGTAGAAGATATTATAAATGCAGTAGGCTCAGGGCTTGACGATAATCGAAAAGGTCGTTGGTATGATATAGATTCTACTCTTAAAACTGCAATGACTATGTTAAGAAATTGTCCTGAAAAAACACAACATATTATTGCCAAAGAAATGGCTAAGATGGTTGTTGACAGAATTAAAAAAGATGAAGATATGGATGAAGATGACAGCGAAAATTCTTAAAAATTAGTTATTGAACTATAGCTAATACAACTTTATAAATTAATTCAATATTTTCATTAGACGCATTTTTAAAGATTTCATTCATTTCCTTTATAAGTGCGTCTTTTGATTTTTTATGTTCGCTGTAAAAAAGTTCATAAATAGGTACGTTAAAAATTTTTGCAATCTTTTCAAGAGTCTCAAAAGTCGTAAAACATCCGCCATTTTCGATCCGGCAAATCTGTTTTGGATCTAAATCCACAAGTTCTGCAAGTTGTTCTTGTGTTAGTTTTCTATGTTTTCTAAGCTCTTTAAGCCTTTTACCAAATAATTGTAATGAGTTCATAAGACATCCGTTTATTAAAATTGTAAAAAATATGATGTGTAGAATTAACTATATTAAATATATAAAAATACTTGACAAAGTGATATTTAATGTTAAATTATTTATATTAAATGGTAAATATTTTAATTAATATACCTTTAAATGTCTATTTTCATCCTCAAGGTGATTAATAAAAAATTTGATATAGAGCAGATATTAATGTTCCAGAAAAAGACATTATAAAAAAGTAAAAAAATTAAGTTATTATATCATATACTCAATGCCGCATATATTGCGGCTTTTTTTTATCTGTAAGTTTAAATTATTATAGTTTTACTGTTCTCAATACCATATAGTATCTGTAATCACCCCAATAAATAATGACAGATATAAAATTGTTATCCAAATCAGTTGTTTCCAAGAAAGTATTAGGGGCAGGTTTCCTTTGTGAGCTTCTTACATATTTGCCTACAAAATCGAGGAATTTGACGTGGAATTTTTGAGATGGTGTCATTTTTACTTTTGGGAGGTTTTCATCATAAAATCCCATAGGTACCATTTCTCTGTTGTAGACAGGAATAATATATTTTACTTTACCTTGTTCTTTAAACAAAACGTACCAATTCCCATTGTGCTCTCTTGGGGTTAACAGATAATATCCTGGTTCAATTGTGATATTTTTAAAAAATAGCGGAGAGGTTAATCTGAAAAGCGGATATGGTGACCAGGATGTATGTTGAATATCATACATTTCGCCCGGGTCAATATCATGAACGTATGAAAAATCAGGAACATCAAGTTCTCTATAGATTTGTTCATAATCTACATTTTCAGCTGAAACAAATGTGCCTGTAAAAACTAAAAGTAAAACCAATAATAATTTTTTCATACTCTTTATTTTAATGATTAAGTTAAAAAAAGCAAGCTTTTTGTGCTAAAATGTTTTTATATCACATTTAGGCAAAAAGGAGAGGATAAATGCTTACAGGACCGTTTTTAGACAGAAATTGGATTGGACAAAATGCGGATTATAATTCTGCGGATATAGTTATGTTAGGTTTGCCGTTTGATGGGACTGTATCATATCGTTCAGGATCTCGTTTTGCTCCTGAACAAATCAGGCTTGCTAGTTGGGGAATGGAGGATTATTCGCCACGGTTTGATAAACATCTTCAGGATGTGAATTTTCATGATGCAGGTGATTTAGAGTTTCCTTTAGGTAATACTTACAAATCGCTTGATTTGATTGAAAAAAATGTGGAAGAAATTTATAAAGACGGAAAAAGAGTTTTCGGAATCGGCGGGGAACATTTGGTGACTTTGCCTGAGATTAAGGCTGTTTCAAAGTTTTATAAAGACTTAGCGATAGTTCATTTTGATGCACATACAGATTTGAGAGAAGAATACTTAGGGGAAGAAATGTCACATTCCGCTGTAATTCGTCACGCATCAAAAATTGTAGGGCCTGAAAATATTAAACAAATCGGTATTCGCTCAGGTATGAAAGAAGAATGGGAATTTATGAAGGAACATAAAACTCTTATTCATGAATATTCTGGACTTGATGTGTTGAAAGATAAAAAGATTTTTGTAACAGTGGATTTAGATGTTTTAGATCCTTCCGTAATGCCAGGAACCGGTACTCCTGAAAGCGGCGGAATGCAGTTTAACGAACTTATGGGCTGGTTTGAATATTTAAAAGATTTTGATATTGTTGGTGCTGATGTGGTTGAGCTTGCTCCTGATTATGATGCGTCAGGTGTATCAACTGCTGTTGCAGGGAAAGTTATCAGAGAATTATTGATGGTGATGTAATTTATAATTATAAATATTCTTTAATACGATGAGGAATAAATGGTAATTGATAGAATAAATTTTTTAAAAGATGCAATTAACAGAGCAAATTATGAGTATTATGTTGAGGATAACCCAACAATAAGTGATTTTGAATACGATAAAATGTTTGCTGAATTAAAGCAATTAGAGAGTGAAAACCCTTTGTTTATATCCCCTGACAGCCCGACTCAGCGTGTTGGATCTGTGAGTGAAAAGTTTTTTCCATACAAGCATAAATATCGACTCTACAGTCTTGATAATACTTATGAATATGAGGATTTGGAGGATTGGTATAAGAAAATTGTTAAAGAATACGGCCCTCAGGAACTTGTTTGTGAATTGAAAATTGACGGTCTTGCAATGGCTTTGACTTATGAAAAAGGTATTTTTGTACGTGGTGTTACTCGCGGGGACGGGATTACCGGTGAAGATATTACGAACAATTTGAAAACAGTTAAGGCTATTCCTTTGAAACTTTTTGAACCTGTAGATATTGAGGTTAGGGGTGAAGTTTATATGCCTAAAGAGTCGTTTGAAAAATTGAACGAAGAAAATCTTAAAAATGGCGAAAAATTGTTTGCAAACCCGAGAAATGCTGCAGCAGGTTCAATCAGGCAATTAGATAGTAAAATTACTGCAAAACGTGATTTGTCTATGTTTTGTTATACTGCAATATTAACAGGTAATGTTGAAAATCCACCTAAAAATCATTATGACAGTTTGATGTATTTGAAAAAATTAGGTTTTAAAGTTAACCCAAATATAAGACTGTGTAAGAATGCAAAAGAGGCTGTTGAATATTGCAAAGAATGGGATGAAAAACGTTTTTCACTGGATTATGCAACGGATGGAGTTGTGATTAAGGTTAATTCATTTGCAGTTCAGCAAGAATTAGGGTTCACCTCTCGTGCTCCAAAGTGGGCTACGGCTTTTAAATTCCCTCCTGAAGAAGTTACGACAAAACTTATTGGAATTGAAGAAAGTGTCGGCAAAACTGGTGCTATTACGCCTGTTGCTATTTTAGAACCTGTTCAGTTAGGAGGAAGTACTGTTTCAAGAGCAAGTTTGCATAATTTTGATGAAGTTGGCAGATTGGATGTTAGAATCGGAGATAGGGTTTATATTAAAAAAGCTGCTGAAATTATTCCAAAAGTTGTTAAAGTTATAGATGATGAAGAGCATTACAAGCTCCCTGAATATCAGCCGCCTGTAAAATGCCCTTCTTGCGGATCTGAACTCCATATTCACGAAGAGGAAGTAAATTTGTATTGCGACAATCCTGATTGCCCTGCAAAACGTTGTGCCAAGATTGAATATTGGGTTTCAAAAGATGCAATGGATATTGACAAAATAGGGCCTTCGATTATTGAACAGCTTTATAACAAAGGTTTTGCAAAAACTCCTGTTGATTTATATAAGCTTTCGATGCAGGATTTTATGCAATTGGATTTGGTGAAAGAAAAATCCGCATTTAATATGTATAATTCTATTCAAGAAAGCAAACATCGCCCGCTATCACGTTTTTTGACAGCTTTTACTATCAGAAATGTCGGGAAAGAAACTGCCGGTGTTTTAGCTCAAGAATTTAGTACTCTTGAAAATATTCAATCTGCTTCGGTTGAAGAGTTATCAAAAGTTGAAGGTGTCGGAGAAATTATTGCACAGGATATATATGACTTTTTCAGAAAACCGGAAACTGTTCAAATGCTTGAGGAATTGAAGTCTTTGGGTGTCGAACCAGCTTTGCCTGTTCAAAATATTTCGGACAAACTTAAAGGAAAAACATTTGTTCTTACCGGAACATTACAAAGTATGACAAGGGATGAAGCATCTGAAAAAATTAAATTGTTAGGCGGAAAGACTTCATCATCTGTATCTAAGAATACTTCTTATGTAATTGCCGGTGAAAGTGCAGGATCAAAATTAGACAAAGCTCAAAAATTAGGTGTTATAATATTGACAGAAAATGATTTTCTGAGCATGATAGGTTAGAAAGTGTAGGATTTATGAGAAGAAAAACAAGAATAATACAAATATCAGGTTTGCGTGGAATATTAATGGTGCTTTTTATTGCATCTTGTCTTGCAGCCGGATTTATAGCATTCCCTGCAATTGTTGCAATGCGCTTATGGAATATGGCGGCGTCATATTTTGCAATTCCTGCAATAAATATATATCAGGGCCTATTATTGTGGGCAATAGTTGCGATTTCAGGGTTTATTATCAATGATAGAAAGAAGTTTCTTGTTGCTTTTAAAGCTCCGGATAGATTAAGCGATGAAGAAATGAAAAAAGTTTTAGAACGTGTTAAACTTCATTCACAAGCTCAAGCTTTGAATTCTATGATTTTAAAATCAACCAATACTGTTGAAAAAGAAAACAAGGCTGAAGATAAATCAGAAAATAAAAAGGAGAATGTATGAAAAAAGTTTTGTTAACTGCTCTAGTTTTAGGTTTGTTATTAGGAAGTGCACCTATGTCGACAAAAGCTCTAGCTGAAGCTGCAGAAAGAGGCTACATATCTATCAGCACTTCTGCAAACACTGAAATTACCCCTGATGTTGCAGATGTTTCAATTGCTGTTCAAACTTATGACAACAAGTCTTTGCAAAAAGCGACAACTGAAAATAAAGAGATTTCAGAAAAAGTTTTAACTGCTCTCAAAGGAATGATAAATGCTGCAAATGGAGATTATGTAAAGACAATAAATTATAATGCATCTCCTTTGTATACATATTCAGGAAATAAAAGAAATTTAGATAAATATCAAGTATCAAACACTATAGTTATTCATACAAAATCAATTGACAAAGTTGGTTCTATGATTGACAAAAGCATTTCTTTAGGCGCAACTAATGTTGATAACTTGGCGCTGTCAGTTTCTAAATATGATGATGAATGCAATCAATTATTGGTAAAAGCAACACAAAAGGCAAGGGCAAGAGGTGATCTTTTGGCAAAATCAGCATCAACTGTAATTACAGGAGTTCGTTCTTTGAATGTAAGCTGTAGTGCAAATAATACTGTAACACCTCAATATAGATTGCTTGCTTCAAATATCGCTGGAAGTGCTGATATGGTTCAGGAAAAATCTGCTTCAACTGCAATTGAAAAAGGTGTTGTAAAAATTTATGCAAATGTTAATGCAACATTTTTTGTGAAGTAATTTCGACATATTCTTGATCAATGTCTTCAAAAAATTCAATAAATTTTTTGGTAATAATACTAGAAAGTGCTAATTGATAATATCCTTGAGCTCCTTCATTCCAGTTAAAATTTATTGAATCATTTAAAACAAGTGAAAGCTCAAAAATATTTTTGAGCTTTTCTAACGTACAATTGTCCATGTTCTCCATTGTGTTACCTTTCTTTATAAAATATATTCAATATAATTGATTTATTGATTATAATGAATATAAATTTATCATAATATACAAAAATTGTCAAACATTATAAAATTTATATATGGGTATTTATGAAGAAATAAAATATTTAATAGCAAAAGAGCATGTAACATTAACTAAAATTTCTGATATTTTACGAGAAAGAAAGTATGACAAATTAACTCTTAGTAATTTATCAAGAAAGATTAAAAATCAAACCATTAAATTTGAAGAAGTCCGAGAGATTGCTGATATTCTTGGTTATGATATAAAGTTTGAAAAACGTAAGTAGTATAAATTTTTATCTGACTATCATAAATGATTTTAAACTTCTTCCTGCACCGTCACCAACTGAGGTTACGGAGTATTTATTTAGATAGTTCATTGATGTTGAACTTCCGCCATCAAATGCCATAGCTCTGTCCCAGCCAAGACTTTTTACGTAATCATGAACTTCGTACATATCCATAGGGTGCTTATCTGTGATTATCAGAATATGAACATCTTCCCCTTTTAGACCAATAATTGTTCTTGAAGTTTTATGCAGCACGGAACAGCTTTCCCTTACGATTTGTCCGTCTTTTTTTTCAATGAAAAATTCTTCTTCAAGTCTTAATTGTGGATAAACTAACGGCCCTCCTTGAGCAGATGTTATTAAAGCGCAGCCAAAGTCAATAGAGCTTTTGTGTGGAACAATTTCATAATGATATCCTGTTCTGTCGCACTCTAAAATTCTGAATTCTGTTCGATTGAGAATCTTGTCCATATTTTTTCTTAAAACAGGGTTATAAAGTATAGATTCATTAACCTGCGGGTCTTCCATTGTAGCTCTGTCAGTTACAATATAAGACATTGATTTTTGGTTTTGCGGATCAAAGTAGCCTGCATTGATTGTCAATTTAGATTTGGACCTTTGGTGAGCTTCTTTGTTTGTGATAAGACTTTCTGAACTAATAAATTTTATACGTTTTTTTATTTTATTACCGGAGAGAACAATATGGTAAATCCCATCATTGTATGTAACTTCAATTGGCTCTGCCAAAACTGTATTGGTACATATTAGTAATGCAAGAAATAAAAAAAGTATTTTTTTCATAATTATAAATCCTTTGATTTGTAGAATGCTATGATTGCGCAAAGAAACGCAAATGGTGGGAATATCGCAGTGATAAACGGATGCAAAACACCTTTTTCTGCCAATAAATCGAAGAATGGCAGAGTAATATAATATAAGAAAATACACCCGATTGCAATTGTAAATCCTATTAGTCGTTGTTCTCTAGGTTTGCTAAATCCTAACAAAGTTCCCATTATTGCAAGTAAAACGCAAACAAATGGATGGAAAAATCTTTGCAGATATTTGTTTAGCATGTATCTGTATTCCTCGTCGAGGCCTTCTTTTTTTAGAAGTTTTATGTAATTTTTCAAATCATGGTTATTAATTTCACGTTCTTTTTTTACGGAATAAGTCATCAATGTGTAAGCATTGTTTGCAGCTTCTCCTTGTAAAATATCCATTTTCGGAAGTTTAGCTATATCAACAAATATTCCGTCATTAGAGATTTTGTATTGGGTTATATCTTGTAATTCCCATTTGTTAGAGAGATTTTTCCCTGTTTTCGCGTGGTAAATATTTTTCAATTGGTGTACATCAGAATATTCTTTTTTGGAAAAATCAAGAACGATTACGTTGTACATTGTATCTTTTGAAAATTTTGAGATAACAACTGCAGTTGTCGGCACTCCGTTTTTGTCTTTTTGAGTGTAAATGTATTGAGTTGTGACATAACCTCCCCTTAAAGCAATGGATTTGTTAACTGATAGAGGAATAAGTTTGTCATAGGTTACAAAACATAACCAAGTTACAATTAAACTCAAAACAATTACAGGTGCGGCAATTCTTCTGAAAGACAGCCCAACAGCTCTGAATATTGTAAGCTCTGAATCTTTGCTTAATTTATCAAAAGTAAATAAAGTTCCTAAAAGCAATCCAACAGGGAATGCTTTCCCAAGGATTTTCGGAAGCTCGTAAAATATTATAAGTATTGCTGTTTTAACCCCATATTCTCCGGCAAGAGTTCTCTTAATTGTATTCAAAAGCATTTCTGGTGCTATCCAGACAACAGTGAAAAGTAAAATTGCAACTATTGTTGCCATCATTACTTGCATGAAAATATATCTGTCATAAATTGTTATTTTAGGAAATAATTTCATTATAGAGCAAAATCCTTTCCTAAATAAAATTCTTTTGCAACAGGGTCAACAGCGACATCTTCACTTTTACCTTGAATTTTAATTTTACCGTCAAAGATTACATAAGCTCTATCGGTGATAGATAAGGTAGCTTTTGGGTTGTGGTCTGTTATAAGAACTCCTAGCCCTTTATCTTTTGAGATTTTTTTAATATTATCTTTAATTTCTCCAATCGCAATCGGGTCAATCCCTGCAAATGGTTCGTCAAGAAGCATAAAATCAGGGCTTGCTGCCAAAGCTCTTGCAATTTCAACCCTTCTTCTTTCTCCTCCGGATAGAGATACTGCCGCGTATGACCTTAATTTTGCTATCCCAAATTCTGTCAAAAGCTCTTCAAGTTTTCGTTTTTTTTCATCAACCGTTAACTTGTCGTTCATTTCAAGAACAAGCTTAATGTTATCTTCTACGGATAGTTTTCTGAAAATAGAAGCTTCTTGAGGAAGGTATCCGATACCGGCTCTGGCACGTTCGTTCATAGGCCATGATGTTATGTCTTCTCCATCTAAAAATATATGACCTTTATTTGGTTTAACAAGTCCTACAACCATATAAAATGTTGTTGTTTTACCTGCCCCGTTTGGACCTAATAGACAGACAACTTCTCCTTTGCTCATTTCAAAGGAAATATCATTTACTACACTTCTGTCACCATATATTTTAACTAAATTTTTAGCCTCAATTCTCATTCCATACCCCTTTTGTTCTTGATAATATTCTACTTGAAAAAATTTTTTATTGCAATTATTTCAATTGCCTCAGACTTGAATTCTTTTGAAAAACTGATATAATAGAAATAGCGGTTGGATAATATTTTTAGTTATGAAGCGAGGTCTAAATGATAAATAATAAAAAAGCGTTCACTCTTGCTGAGGTTCTAGTAACAATGGGTATTATTGGTGTAATTGCTGCAATGACTGTACCTAACCTTGTTAAGAACTACCAAAATCAAGCTCTTGTGACACAATTACATAAGGTGTATACTGAGTTTTCACAAGCAATTGAACGTTATATGTCTGATCAAAGAGTTGAAAGTATGGCTGAAACTGACTTATATAATAATAATGATGGGTTGAGAAGTTTCATTAATAATTATTTTAAAGTTGTTTCTGATTGCGGAAATAGTTATGTTGGCTCTACTTCTGGTGCAAAATGTTTTTCTTCAGAAAATTATTATGCAATAGAAAATGATAGTAATGTTAATTTTGTCGATTTTACTTGTGCAGGTATGGCTTTTACTCTTCCAAGTGGAGCAGCAATTTGTGCTGAAACTAATGCTGATTTCCCTATATATTTAGAAGTCGATGTAAATGGAGCTCAATCTCCAAATATTTTTGGGAGGGATCTTTTTACAATGTTTGTAAATGTGGATGGTGAATTTTATGATTACGATTTCACCCGCTACGGGAATACTACTAAATTTGATGAAGCAAGTTCTAGGACAGGTGCTTTCGGCAAAATTATGAATGATGGTTGGAAAATGAATTATTAGTCACATCATATAAATTGGCAAAATGTTTAAAAAGCACTCTTTAAATTAGAGTGCTTTATTGTATTAACAATTGTAAATATATATTTAGTATATGTTATAGATATCTTATTAAGTGGTATACATGTTGTATAAACCATTTTCTTTTTCTTTATTTTCTCCTACACACTAACCTTTTACCAAATTTTGATATGGCCGTGAACAACGGCTATTTTTATTAAGGATACTCCTTTAAGCCCGCAGTCATAGTCGCGGATTACAGGCAGGCGCAAAACTCCGTTTATCTTGCGTCTGCCTGGTGTTTTTAATACATTCCGATTATGTGTCTAACTTCTTTAATAATTCTTTGAGCTTCTGTACGTGCTTTTGCAGATCCTGATTGAATTATATCTTCAACTTCTTTTGGATGCGCTTCATAATATGCTCGTTTTTCTCTTATAGGTGCAAAGTATTCATTAATTGTTTTGCCTAATTCTCTTTTACAATCAGCGCATCCGCGAAGACCTTTTTCACATTCGCATCTTATTTTTTGAACTTTATCTTTGTCGCCAAAAATTTGCCAATATTTGAATGCGACTTCACATTCATCAGGGTGTCCAGGGTCATCTTTTCTCATGCGGCTTCTATCTGTGATTGCTGTCATAACTCTTTTTGCAGTTACTTCTTCAGTGTCTGATATTTTTATGTCGTTGTGGAAAGATTTACCCATTTTATTCCCGTCTAAACCGCATATTAATGAACAATTATTTAACAATGGTTTAGGTTCAGCAAAGAAATCTGTTTTATATATGTTGTTAAATCTTCTTGCTATATCTCTTGTTATTTCAATATGTGCTACTTGATCAATTCCAACAGGAACATAATTTGAATTAAACATCATAATATCTGCACTCATTAAAACAGGATAACCCATTAAGCCATAATTGATTTGAGAAGCTGCGCCATCTTTTGATCTTAAAATTTTAGCCATATCTTTTAAGCAAGGGTCACGTTCAACCCAGTTTTGGGGTGTTATCATACCTAAATATACGTTCAATTCCGCAATTTCAGGGATTAGCGATTGAACATAGATTGTTGAAATTTCAGGATTAATCCCACAAGATAGCCAGTCAATAACGACATCAATGACGTCTTTTCTAAGCGTTTCTGTTTTGTCATATTTTGTTGTAAGGGCGTGCCAATCTGCGACGAAGAAAAAACTTTCATATTTGTGTTGGAGTTCAACCCAGTTTTGGATTACCCCTAAATAATGTCCAAAGTGTAATTTCCCGGTCGGGCGCATTCCCGATACAATTCTGTCTGTCATAGCACATCCTTTCTATTCCAAAATTTATTATACCTCAAAAATATTGTAAACAAATGTAACAAAAAATACACTTTTTGAAATTGGACTTTTTTAAAATACTTTATATGTGTAAGAGAGATAAAAAAATATATAAGGAGAGATGAGATGACTTTTTTAGCAATTGATGCACAGAAAAATTTATTCACTTTGCAGAAAAGCCAACTGCAATTTGAACAAACGCTTGTAATGAGCAGAACAAATTACATTACAAAACAAATGGGCTTAAGAGCAGAACAGTTAGGAGGTACAAATGTTGATCCAGATGATGACCCAACATATATAGCTCTTCAACAGACAGAATCAAATCTTGAAACTCGACAGGATTCTTTAGATTCACAGATTACATTAATTGAAAATGAAATATCTAGCTTAAAGAACCTTGTTAATAACAACATTAAATCTTCTTGCACGTTGAACTTGATTGGTAGTTAGCTTTGATAGTTTAAGATAAAATTGTATGTTTGTGTTTTTACACAAACATACAAAAATCTTAAATTAAGATGAAGAGCATCTAAAGTTTTTAAAACTAATGCTAAAGATTTTGTTATTCAATCGTAGCAAGTTCAAAGGTATTAAGCATTAAAGATGCTATGGTCATAGGCCCAACGCCGCCGGGAACGGGTGAGATATAAGAAGTAGTTTTGGCAACTTTGTCAAAATCGACATCACCGCAGATTTTCCCGTTTTCACCTCGAAAAATTCCCACATCAATTACGACACAATTATTTTTTAACATATTTTCCCCTACAACTTTTTTCCCAACTGCTGAAATTAATATATCAGCAGTTTTTGTTATTTCTGTAAGGTTTTTGGTTTTACTGTGACAAAGAGTTACTGTTGCATTTCGATTTAATAGCATTTGAGCTACAGGTTTTCCGACAAGATTTGATCGCCCTATAACAACTGCATGCTTCCCTTCTATTTCTATGCCATAGTGGTCAAGCATAAGTAAGATACCTTTTGGGGTACAAGGATATACATAAGGTTTTTCGCCTGCAAACAGTTTCCCGCTGTTATATGGAGTTAGACCATCAACATCTTTTTTAGGGGATATTGCATCAATTACTTTGAATTTGTCTATATGGTCAGGCAACGGAAGTTGTACAAGAATGGCTGTTATATTTTTGTCGTCGTTAAGTTCTTGTATTTTATTTAATAGTTCTTTTTCCGTAATATCAGCAGGGTAACTAATTACAATTGAATTTATTCCTAGTTTTTCTGCACACTTTTTTTTGTTGTTTACATAAATTTTGCTGGAAGGATTGTCTCCTACAAGTATTACCGCAAGTGAAGGTTTTACAGATAATTTTTCAATTTTACCCTTTAGTTCTTCAAATATTTCATCTCTTAACTTTTTACCATCTAAAATTGTTGTCATTTCTACTCCCTTACTTGAGGCAAATTCAAACGGAAATAGAACTGTTTTATAGCATCTTGAACCAATTGAGATTCTCTTTCCATTGACTTGTTTTTTAATTCCGGATCAAAAGGTATAACTCCAAGAACGTCTAAATCATAACGTTTTAATAATTCATATACTGATGTTAAATCAGTATTTTCAACTTTGTTAATGATTACTCCAAGCTGGTTCCCTGCAGCATATTTTGCGCTGAATTCTTCTATACGTTTGGCAAGATGTGCGCTTTCATCAGTTGGATTTGCTACAATCAGAGTTGTATCAATATCTGTATCAACAAGCTGGTTTAGATATTTAAGATCAAATTCGCAGTCAAAAATTACAATGTCATATCTTTTTAAAAGTTTTAGAACTGCATCATTTATTTGCCCTGTAATCGGACAACGGCAATCTTTTGAACCTACAAACCATGATACGATTATATCGACATTATCATATAATTGAACAACGATATCTTCCATTGCCCATTCTACAAATTCTTGTTTGCTCATTCCTTCGGGAATGCCTGTTTTGTATTCGTGTTTTCCGCTTCTGATGCCGTAAATTGTGTTTCTTATGTCTAGTCCAAAACTGTGAGCAAGTTCACTTGTCAAATCGTTATCAAATAAAAGAATTGATTTTTCAGGAAAATATTCTTGAAAAATTCTTAAAAATGCTTTTGTAATGGTTGTTTTTCCGCTCCCGCTTTTACCTGTTAATGCAAGTTTAAATGTCAAATTAATACCTTTCTTTTAGTGTGTCTGATAATTCTTTTGTCAAATTCATTGCCTTCATTGCCAACTCTTTAGTTAAAGAACCGGCTCCGCAAGATGGAGATATTAAAGAATTGTCTATAATGATTTTCTCATCAATTCCTTTTTCGGTCAAATATTTTACAGCTTTTTCAAAAACTTTAATCATTTTATCCAAATCTGCTTTTTCAAGCAAATCGGCATTGAGTGTTGGAATAACCCCCCAAGCTATTTTTCGTCCTTGCGTAAAATATTCGTTAAGATAATTATAGAAAAGGCTAAAGTTTTGTGAGTAAGCATAAGCATCAAGATTAATAATATCAACATCTGCTTTTATCGGAATAATCCAATCGCATTTTCCGCAGCAGTGAATTGCACTCATTGCTCCATTTGCCTTTATCAAATCAGAAATTTCTTTGAGCATTGATATTACTTCTTCTTGTGAAATCGTAATGAATGCGGATGTACCAAGTTGTGAGATTGAAGGCTCATCTATGAAAATTATCGGGGTTGTATTTGGGCTAGCAGTTTTTATTTGTTTGATTTGCCAAAGAGCTTTTAGCGTAAGAGTTTTTACAACAATTTCTCTTAACGTTTCATCATAAACTGCACATTTCCCGTTTTTATCAACTAAGGTTGTCGCAAGTGTAAACGGCCCGACAATTTGACCTTTTGCATATTTGGGCTTTGTTTCTTTTATAAGCTCAATAAATTTCGGGAATGATAAAGAATAATTAATCGCATATTTATCAATTGTTTCAGTATTGATATCTGATGTGATTTCTTCATAGTCTTGAAAAAATTGTTCAATATCTTCAAAAAATTTATCACTCTCTGTTTCTAAATATGTTTTGCCTGATTTTTCGTTAGAAAAAAACGAAGGCATATTTTCCAAAAATTGGACAATCATGTCTTCGTTTTTACTTATTTTCGGTAATTGCGGCCAAAATGGAATTGATTTGAAATTGTTTTTGACAACAGTCATTGCTTCTTCTACATTGTTATGTGGTAAAGAACCTATTGCCAGGCAGTTGAGTCTCAAATCTTCAGCCATCAAATATCCTTATTCTTCTGTTGTTTCTTCAACTTCTTCTACAGATTCTTTCAAAACTTCTGATGCTGTTACAACTACATCAAGTTCGCATTTTACTTTTGATGTTAATTTGATTAACATTTTGTATTCGCCAACTTTATTGATTGGAGCGTTTAAAGAAACATTTTTTCTATCTACTTCGATACCTGATTTTGCTAAAAGTTCTTCAGCAAGTTTTTTAGTAGTGATAGTACCGAATAATTTGCCTGATTCTCCTGCTTTAGCAGAAAGTTCAAGTTTAGCAAATTCTTCGATTTTCTTAGCTGTTTCTAAAGCTTCGGCATGTAATTTTTCTTGTTTAGCTTTGATTCTTGCTAAATTCTTTTCTCTGTTTTCCAAAGCGCCTTGAGTAGCTACTTCAGCGATAGATTGAGGAAGCAAAAAGTTTCTTGCGTAACCGTCTTTTACGTTAACGATGTCACCTGCTTCGCCAAGGTTTTGTACATCTTTTTTCAATATAACCTGCATTGTATATCTCCTTTTCTATTTATATCTCGCAAGTATGCCTATCCTATAATAAACAAAACTTAATGTCGAGTATTTTTTTCGGATTGTAAAGCAAAAACTTCTAAATCAAGGTTTTCGAGTTTTTCACATACTTTGTTTAGGTTAGTCAAAATCATTTCAGAGCAGGCATATTGATAGTAATTGTCTTTGTTGTCTTGGAATGAAAGCTGTAATGAGTCATTTAGAACTTTCAATTGATTGTATACACTAATTGTATTTTCAAGTATATCTGTTATTTGTTCTTTCATAATTTCCTTTTAGATACTTTAGTTATCTTTTAGGTAATTATAGGATATAGAAAAATTTTTGTCAATTAGAATATAATAGTTTACATAATGAATAATAAAATTGGCATAAAGATAAAACTTGAAAGAGTAAAAAGAAATATTTCCCAAGAAAAACTAGCAGAGTTAGCAAATTTAAGTAGACCTACTATTGGGGCAATAGAGCGAGGTCAAAAATCTCCGACTTTTAATACATTAGAATCAATTGCAGAAGCTTTTGGGATTTCTGTGCAAGAGTTATGCAATTTTGATAATCTGTAAATTATTTTATATCAGGGAAATAGTATTTTACACCGTTATCTGCACGCCATCTTACATAACCTGTTTTAGGGATTCTGTCAATATCATAAACACTAACTAATGCCCAATTGCCTCTTATGACATTTAAGTTTATCTTTTGAGGCATATTGATAACTCCCACTGTTTGAGATTTGTCATCGGTTGAGGTGTGGAGATCTTTTGCAATATCCGGGGCATCTTTCAGAATTTTTAATCCGTATTTGCGCCCATACATATTATAAAACATTACCCAGGTCATAAATCTATATGGATCTTCATCTTTTTTCAGCCAGCCTTTAGCACCTGTATTGTTGTTATAGATAACTTGAACCCAATCTTCTGTTTCATCTGTAACTGCAAGAAAACCCAGATTTTTTGCAGGCAAGAAAACAACAAATAAATCGTCTGCTTTTATGTCAGGTGGAAATATTTTTTCGCCGCTGAAGCTTATACTGTGTATAATATTAGATTTGTCTGAAGGCTGTTCGTATAATGTTATTTTATTTGGGACTTGATACAGGCCAAAAGTATTTGTATTTTCAAGGCTTACATTTTGCGGAATTACATTTTCACATAAACCTTGTAAAGGTATTAAAAATAATATTGAAAGTATTAAAAAAAACTTTTTCATTTTATTAATCCCGATTAATTTAATGAGTTGTTTCGCTCAAAGTTTTACGTTTGCAATTTGTGTAAATTCAAACTAGCCTTATTTATAAGTGATACTGAAACAAGTTCAGTATGACAGTATATTTTGTAAGTTTTGATTGTTTGTGCGATTGCGCTCCTCTTTAGTTTTGCTTTAACAAGATTTATACAAATCCTGATTGGTGTGTGGAGCGGCTACGCTCCTCTTTAGTTTTGCCTTTACAAGTTTTATACAAAACCCTGATTGGCGGGTGGAGCGGCTACGCTCCTCTTTAGTTTTGCCTTCACAAGTTTTATACAAAACTCTGATTGGCGGGTGGAGCGGCTACGCTCCTATTTAGTTTTGCCTTCACAAGTTTTATACAAAACTCTGATTGGCGGGTGGAGCGGCTACGCTCCTATTCGCGGAAACTTATTTCTGCGTATGTCTTTTGAAGTTTTGCACGAACATTGTTCATTTGACGTTCGATGACTTCATCTGTTAATGTTGCATTTTCATCTTGCATTTTTATACGGAATGCAAGACTCTTGAAGCCTTTTTCAATATTGTCGCCTTGATATACGTCAAAGATTTCTGAACCTTTGAATATATTTTGTTGTATGGCACCTTTGATTACTCTTTGGATATCATCAAAGCTTACTTCTTCATTGATAATGAATGCTAAGTCACGGCGGACTTCAGGGAATTGAGGAAGCTTTTTATATCTTGTTGTATGTTCTTTGATAATTCCGATTATTGCATCCAAATCAATTTCAAATAAGAAAATTTCTTGTCCTTTGATTTTCAATTTGTCTTTCAATATCGGATGAAGTTGACCAAAATAGCCGATATTTGTTAAATTTTTGCCTAAGATATTAACGTTTGCACTTCTGTATGGGTGTAAGTAGTCAACATCTTCACAAGGAGTAAGTTTTATTCTCTTTGTAACGCCAAGTTCGTCAAAGAGTTTTTCTATAATTCCTTTTAGTGTATAAAAATCAGTTTGAGTTTTAACTTGCCATTTAGAGTTTTCAACTTCGCCTGTTATAACACCTGCAAGAACGCGTGATTCTTTAACTCCTGTTGATTTTTCATCAGAAGGAGCTGTAATCAAATACTTTTTACCGATTTCGTAACCCCAGAATGTCTTTTGCCCGTTATCGTAATTCATTTTCATACAGTTAAGAACGCTTGCTGCTAGATTTTGTCTTAGCATAGTGCATTCTTCGCTTGCAGAATTCAATACTTTAACAGCTTTTGAATCATCATAAGATTGCATGTATTTTTCTAATAGAGGTTTGCCGATTAAAGAACTTGTTACAATTTCGTCTAATCCTGATGAAAGCATTAGTGTATGAACTTTTTTCAAAACTTTTTCTTCTAAAGTTATTTCAGGCATTTCATTTTTATTAGGAAGTGTCGGAGTGATTTTATCGTAACCGTTGATTCTTGCAATTTCTTCTATCAAATCGATTTCTCTTGTTACATCATCAGCTCTGAAAGACGGAACTGCAAATTTTGCAGCCAATTCATTCCCGCCAAGTTTTTTAAAGCCGAGTTTTTCAAGAATTGTAATACATTTTTCCGGAGCGATTTCGCAGCCGAGAATTCTTTTTATTTGTGCGTATCTTAAAGTAATTTCAATTGGTTCAAGTTTATTTTGACCTGCTTCGACAACGCCTTCGATTTGTGCATCGGCAAGTTCTACCAAAAGTTGCATTGCACGCATTAGGGCAGGTTTTATTGCTTCAATATCTATTCCTCTTTCAAATCTTGCGCAAGCTTCTGAGCGATAACCTACGCTTCTTGAACTTTTTCTGTTTGAAACTGGTGTAAAATAAGCAGCTTCTAATGCAATATTTTTTGTATTATCATCAATTTCAGAATTTTCTCCGCCAAATACGCCTGCTAAACAAACGCCTTTTGACTCGTCTGCGATTAAAACGCTGTCTGTTGTAAGAGTTCTTTCAACCCCATCCAATGTAACAAGTTTTTCGCCTTCTTTTGCACGTCTTACGCATAAGTAGCCGTTAATTTTGTCTAAGTCAAATGCGTGGAATGGTGTACCATATTCAAGCATTACATAATTTGTTATATCAACGACATTGTTTATTGCTCTTACGCCTGATGTTATAAGTCTTTTTTGCATCCAATCAGGTGAAGGTTTGATTTTTATATTTTTCAAAACCCCGATTGAATAGTATTTACATACGTCATTATCAATTATTTCTACCTTAAATTTGTCAGTAGATAGATCTCTTGTAGATTCAAGCGGAGAGAATTTTAAAGGTTTATCAAAAATAGCACTTAATTCTCTAGCAATACCGATAACAGACATTTGATCCCCTCTGTTTGCTGTCGGTGCAACGTGAAGAATATAATCTTTTTCAAAACCTAAAACATTTTCAACATCTTCTCCAATTTTTACATCAGGGAAAATTCTGTTTAATACAAGAATACCATCTTCTTCTTGGTAATTTCTGTCTGCTACGCCAAGTTCATCTGCAGAACATAGCATACCTTGAGATTCAACCCCTCTTATAACTGCAGGAGTAAGTGTAAACATTTCACCTGTTTTGCGGTCTAAAACTTTTGAACCTACTGATGCGTAGGGAACAATTTGACCTGCTTGAATGTTTTGAGCTCCACAAACTACTGTTTTTAATCCTGCACCTGTATTAACAGTTACAAGATGTAAGTGATCAGAGTTTGGGTGGTTGTCAATTTTTTCAATTTTTACTGTTTTTATATTTGTAAATTGGGGTTTCACCTCTTCAATTTCTTCAACTTCCAAACCGCTCATAGTCAATTCATGAGCGACTTGTTCAACCTCTTTATCTGTTAAGTCTACAAATTCGTTTAACCAATTTAATGATACTTGCATATTTTTTAATTCCCTCTTAAAATCTAACTTTATAACAAAATTTTATAACAAACCAAACAAAAAATCACCCCCTGAATTTTGGGAGTGATTTTTGTTATGTGTAAAATTTGAAAATTTAAATTATTTTGTAGCAAATTGTTCATCAATTTTTGTAAATTTTGCTTCTATCATATTTGTATATCTTTGACAAGATTCTTTATCTTGGATCCAATTAGGGAGCGCTTCTTTTCTTGATTTTGTTAAAGTTGCTTTTTCTCCTGAATTAGCGTATTTTTTAACTGCATTATATTGTTTTTCTGTTAGTCCGGCTTCTTCTAATACTTTGGATTTTTTAAATTTAACCGGATCATAATTGGCAAAAGCTGCTTTTGCATCAGCTATAGCGGCATTTCTTTCAGCTTGAGATAAGTTTATTGTATCAGCATTTGCGGCAAAATATCTGTGAGCGTCTTTTGAAGCTTCTTCTTTTGAATAAGTTGCATAACGTTTTTCTTGTAAAGCTTTTGATTTGCCTGTTATTTTATTTTTTAATTGACTTGCTTTGCTAATGATTTTGTTCCAAAGTTTAACACCGCTTTCGCCAATTGCAACAAAGACGTTTTTGAACTTATCTGCAAATCCTAATTTTTTACCTTGTTTTGCAACAGCTTTGGTTAATGAACCTTTACCAACTGCAACGCTTAATCCAATATAAGCTGCAGCAAGTCCAGCTCCTATACCTGTAAG